>JBIKWS010000392.1:0-4597 GCA_044356195.1 Cyanophyceae cyanobacterium | reverse complement strand
ACGTCGATCAGTTCGCCTCCATGGTGACGAAGATGCACGCCCTGAAGGAGGGGGACGGCACCCTGCTCGACCACTGCATCATGATGTGGGGCTCGGGCCTCGAAGACGGCGACAAGCACCGCCGCGACAACCTCCCGTTCATCATTGCCGGAAAGGGCGGCGGTTCCCTCAAGACCGGGCGCTTCCTGTCCAACGTCCAGGGCAACCAGGGCGACCTCCTCACCACCCTGCTCTCCTGCGCCAGCGTCCCCGTCGATCGTCCCGTCGGCATCGCGACCAAGCAGATCAGCGAGATGAAGACATAATGGGGGCGGCCCATACATGCGATCCACGAAGTCAACGCCCGCACTCACACACCGGTCACGCCCAAGCCCCATGACGGAAGAGTGAGGCCATCCCGATGAAACCCTTCCACCGCACCCACCGACGCTGGATCGTCCTCGCTCTGGCGATTGCCGTCCTGGGATTCTTTGTCCTCGAAGGATGGCTGGCACCCACGGATCGCGGTGGCTTGACGGTACGCATCGCGAAGGCGACGCCAGCCGTGGCTGGCTTGGATCGGAAGCCCACCGGGAAATGGGATCTGGAGCTCGAACTCCGGAACGAATCCGGCAGGGAAATACTCTTGCCCGGCTTACTCCTGCCCAGCTTCGCTTTTCCCTCCGGCCCCAAACTCTACGTGAGCGAAGCCCAGCAACCGCTGGATGAGGCAGGACGTCGAAGCCTCTCGGTCTGGGTCAACCAAAGCCAATCCTATCAAGCACTGGAGGCCCCGAACGACCGGCCGATCCAGGTGGTGCGCTGCCCACCCACGAACCTGGTTTCCCATTGGAACACTCCCATTCGACTCCCCGCAACCGGACCGGGACAGTCGATCCGTGCCGCAGTACAAGTCACAAACCTCAATTCCATCGTCGGAATCACGTACGTACCTATCGAGCAGCCAGGTCCGGCAGTCATCTGGCTCCGCTTTCACTGGTTTCGACTGACACGCAGGACTCCCGAACGCCTCGGCGGCACTCGCGCCTCCTACCTTGAACTCCGATCTCCTCTACGAATCGGCGAAGTCGTCGGCACTCCCGTACCCGCCCCGTGAGCATCCCGCGAAAGTGCGCTCCATCTCATAGCAGGCGAGAACGCGGTTGATCACGTGCCCTTCGAGAGCTCGATTCAATCGACCTTCAGAGGCTGCCGCTCGGATTTCCGCATTCGGCCAGCGAACTCCATCCCACCCATGCGAAGACTGGATTCAGCGGGCTCCGACGGCCTGTCTGGCGTGTAGCGCTCCGCCCAATATTTGACGGCTTGACCACCAATCAACACGTAGGGTCGGCCCGCGGCATTCCGCAGCTTGAAGACTTAGGAAAACTCGCGGAGTGAAAGCCTCACGGGCGCGCCCAGCCGGCCATGGCTCGGGCCACCTGCTTGAAGTGGGTGATCCGCCAGGGGACGTCCCCCACCAGCGACGCACGGCGCTGCTGTTTCTCCGTCTGCTTCCGCCCACGGCGAGCCGATCGCAAAGCCGTCATCCGGTTGCGCGCCTCCTGCTTCTTGACTTGGTTGAGCGTCATCTCGTCCGTTTCTGCACAAACGAACATGATCACCTTGGGAAACTCGGTGGGAAAACCACGCTATTTGCAGTTAACCCTAAAAAAAGTCGCACCGGGATGATCGTTTCCCGGGACAGACGGCGCATGTATCACCGGCCGCCCGCCATCCCGACCTCAGACCCGTCGGGAAACCGGGCCCGGAAAACCACTTTCCCCGCCACCACGATGAAAGAATCCATGAACAAGATCCTGAACAGAATGCTCTCCTGCAAACTGGGCATCACGCTGGCCGGACTCCTGGCGTTCACCGTCCCAGCCACCCGTGCCGACACTTTCGGCACCGGGGCCAATGCCTTCACCATCGACTTCGTGCCCATCGGTTCGCCCGGCAACGCGGCTGACACGACAGGCAGTCCCAACCCTGCCGGTGCGGTTGGCTACAACTACCGAATGGGCAAGTACGAAGTCTCGGAGGCCATGATCAACAAGTTCAATGCTTCCCAAGGTTTGACGATCACCAAGCACACGCGTGGCCCGAACAAGCCGGCGACCAGTGTGACTTGGAACCAAGCCGCGCGGTTCGTGAATTGGTTGAACACCAGTTCCGGCGGGTTTCCGGCCTACAAGTTCACCACGGGCGGAGTGAACGACAATATCGCCCTCTGGACGCCTGCCGACACGCTCGATTACAACCCGGCGAATCCGTTTCGCAGCAAGCGGGCCAGCTTTGTGTTGCCGAGCGCCAACGAGTGGTACAAGGCGGCCTATTTCAACCCCGCCACGAGCACCTATTCCGATTACCCCAACGGCCTCGACACGGCTCCGACGCCGGTCGCCATCGGGACAACGCCGAACACAGCGGTTTACAATGGTCAAGGTGGTCCTGCAGATATCACGCAGGCTGGCGGATTGAGTCCGTCTGGCGTCATGGGCCTGGGGGGTAATGTTTCTGAGTGGGACGAAACGGAGGTCGTAGTAACGAACCCTAATCCTGTGTCGTTTCGCGCGATCCGCGGTGGCAGCTGGAACCCCTCCGCGGACGACCTGCGCTCCTCGGCCCGCTTCGACTCCCCCCCGTGGGCCTCGAACTTCGATATAGGTTTTCGTGTCGCGAGTGTCGCGAGTGAGGTGCCAGCCCCCACCGTGGCGGGGGTCCGCAACGCCGACGGCAGCCTGACGCTCACCTTCACCGGTGTGCTGGAATCCGCCGACACCGTGAACGGCGCCTACACCTCGGTCCCGGGCGCCACCAGCCCGTTCAACGTCAGTCCGGCAGCAGCCGGAACGAAGTTCTACCGCTCCCGCAACTGAGCGGCCGAAACACTGAATGCATCAGGGCCAGGTCATCAAGACCACCGCGGCGCCAGCGCGGCGAACACCTTGTGCACCAGGAGCCTGTCCGAAAACTCCGAGGGGGCCTGCGGCGAGGCATTTTGGCGGTGGCGTCCGGGTCGGAGGTCCCGAGGCTGGAACGTTTCCGGGCCTTCCGATCAAAGCAGTAGAAGGTTCCCCCTCGGGTTCCGCGGCGGACGAGACGGAATCCGCTTTTCATGGTCGGCGAATGTCAGCCGACACGAAGGGCGGGAGGCTTCCGGACCCTTACCGGCTAGGAAGCGGCTACCAGAGGTTTAACGCGGTTTAAGCGCGGATAGACCTTTTGGTGTCCGTTCCGGTGTCCGCTTGGACGCCGCGCTCTTCAGAAGCAACTGCCTTTTGAGCAGTTGCAGATGGAGGCGAGGGTCGGAATCGAACCGACGGATGGAGCTTTTGCAGAGCTCTGCCTTACCACTTGGCTACCCCGCCCTTTCAGGCCCGCGAAATAAACGCCACGCCACGCCGTTGGGCAAGGCGGAATTCCGAAGGATCTCAAACTTCGCCCTCCACCCGGGGTCCGGATCGGATCGGGTATCCTCCCAGCCAGGCTCGATCGGGAAAGCCCGGAATGACCGGAATGACCGGTCGCTTGAATGCGCGAGGGCTTTCGTCCCACACTCCGGCCTCCGTGAATCGCATCGAAGAACGTTTCGCCAAACTCCGCAGTGCGGGCCTCAAGGGTCTCGTGGTCTACATCGGCGCCGGGGATCCCACCCTGGCCGCCACCCATCAACTTGCCCTGGAGTTCGACCGCGCCGGCGTGGATGTCCTCGAACTGGGCGTTCCATTCAGCGATCCACTCGCCGATGGGATCGTCAACCAACTCGCGGCCCAACGAGGTCTGGCCTCCGGCACCACCCCGCCCCGCGTCCTCGAAACCGTTGCCGCCATCCGCCACGACTCCCAGATTCCCATCGTCCTCTACATCTACTTCAACCTGCTGCATCGGGTTGGACTCGAACGTTTCATCCAGGATGCCGCCGCGGCCGGCGTCGACGGCCTGCTGATCCTCGATCTTCCACCGGAGGAGGCGGACGACTACGAACGCCTGATGACTGCCGCTGGGATGTGCCCGGTGTGGCTCATCGCCCCAACGACCCCGGAAAGCCGGGTTGAGCGCATCGCGCGGCGCGCGAAGGGCTTCATCTATTACGTTTCCCGCGAAGGCGTCACCGGCATGCAAACGACGGTGTCGACGACGATCGGCGACATGACGGACCGGATCCGAAAGCACTCGTCGCTTCCGATCGCCGTAGGTTTCGGGATCTCGAATCCCGAACAGGCCCGCGAAGTGGCTTCGCACGCCGAAGCCATCGTCGTGGGATCAGCGATCGTGAACCGCATCGCGGAACAGGGCGCGGATCCCGGCATGCCCGCAAAGGTGGGCGCGTTCGTAAAGACATTGTCGGAGGCGGTGCGTTCGGCGTCCGCCCCGAAGCCTTGATTCTTTACCGGAAGAACAACAACCCACGTAGACCCCATGGCCACCCCCAAGACCCCCAAAGGCAAAGCCGCAACCATCGCCAAGCCCGCGCCCAAACGCGGGGCGGCGAAACCCGCGACCCCATCCGCACCGGCGAAGAAGCCATCGGGCAAGGTTTCGCAACGTTACGTCATCATCATGGCGGGTGGCCGGGGCGAACGCTTCTGGCCCGTGTCGCGGGAGAAGACCC
>JBIKWS010000391.1:0-4598 GCA_044356195.1 Cyanophyceae cyanobacterium | reverse complement strand
CCCAAGGGACGCTTCACCTCGCTCGCGGACATGTGCGAGCGCGTCGACATCCGCACCGTGAACCGCAAGGTCCTCGAATGCCTCATCAAGGCCGGGGCCTGTGATTCCCTCGGCGCCAACCGCGCCACGCTCTGGTCCCAGATCGATTCCGCCATCGGCCTCGCCTCGGCCATCGCTGCCGACCGCGCCCGCGGACAGGTCAGCTTCTTCGATGCCCTGGAAGCCGCCCCGAAGAAGGGCAAGGCCGCGAAACCCGAGGTCGTCGTCGAACTCCCCGAATGGCCCACCTCCGAGCGGCTCGCCCACGAGAAGGAACTTCTCGGGTTCTACGTCAGCGGACACCCGCTCCAACCCTACGAGCGACTCCTCCAGCGCTACACCCTCCACGCCATCGAGGACCTCGCCTCCCTGCCCAACCGTTCCATGGCCCGCGTCGGCGGACTCGTCGCCGCCGTCCAGCAGGGCGTCTCCAAGAAGTCCGGCAAACCCTACGCGATGGTCACCCTCGAGGACCTCACCGGAACGGTGACCCTCCTCGCCATGAACGAGTCCTACGACAAGTTCCGCGAACTCTTCGTCGCCAACCTTCCCCTCCTCGTCGTCGGCGAAGTCTCCACGGGCGAGGACAAGCCCAAGATCTTCCCCACCGACATCCTGCGTCTCGACGACGCGCCGCGTCGTCTCACCAAGCAGGTCCAGCTCCGCATTCCATCGGCCACCGCCACGCCGGAACGCCTCCAGTCCGTCCGCGGCATCCTCGAGACCCACGCCGGCCGGCTGCCGTTCTACCTCTGCATCCAGATGCCCACCGGCGTCTCCATCTTCATCGAGCCCTCCGACCGCTACACCGTCGCCGCCTCTGTCGAACTCGAAACCGCCCTCGAATCCGTCTGCGGCAACGGCACCGTCTTCATGAGTGCCGACAAATCCCTCCCCGAACGCCAGCTCCGCAAATGGGAGAAGAAATCCGACAGCGGTGGAGGCGACGAATAGCGGAGGCAGGGGAGTTGGAAGTTTTCAGTTTCAAGCCACCTCCCCCTTAAACGCCGGGTGCCCTCACCCGGCGCACGCATTGAAGACCGCCAGTTCATTGCTGCAAAACACCCTTTCCGTAGAGGGTACATTCTTCGCGTGAGACACAACATCAGACAAATCCACCGTGCTCACCCCAACCTGTCTTTTGCGTCTTCTTTCGGTTCTTGCGGCAACTCCTTCTCCGCGCCTCCGCGTCTCCGCGTGAACTTGTCCCCGCTCTCGATCGCCTGGTGACGGCTGAAGAAATATTTGCGCAGCGTCAATCGTGTTTCAGAATCTCAAAACCATGGACCCAATCAGCCTGGCCAAGCAGTTCCTTACTGCCACGTTCACACTGGCTCATACGATCGGAACCGGATCCCTTGGGGATACCTATACGCTCAGCTTGCATTCGTGGAGGACGAGCTACACAGACGTGCGAGGAGAATTCTATGCAAGGTACACCAAGAAATTTGAAACCCCTGGCTTCGCCATATTGTCCGTTTCGCAAGGGTCGTTCTTGGAAGAGGACGAATATGGGATCCTCAACGAGGATGGCAGCGTCGAGATTGTGCACCGGGACACAAGCATCGCCCCATTCAGCATCACGCAAGCCTCTCGCGAGAATTGGAAATGTGACGTGCCTGGGATCAACGGACCTCTCGCCCACATCTCAAAGATTGCCGACTTCAAACTCCTGTTGGTTGGCACCATTCCGAGGCCGTCCTCGACTTTGACAACTTTGGGTGGGTGGGCACGCATGCATCTTCGATTCCCTGGGTCTAAGTTGGCCTTCTCACCCTGCACATCGTTGCCGGACTTCACGGGCCAGAACATCCTTGCAGCGGCAACGAATAGGTTCCCAAGAACCGAACCCGTCCTAATCCGACCGGCCAACATGAAAGGAACCACAGTCATCCCGGTTTCAGCCCGGGTCATCATCCAACCTCAACGTGTCAATTGGATCTACTGGGATGCGCCTGAGGGCTTCGGGCCAACGATCGTGTTCGAAGGCTATGGGGCGGCACCGAGCGTCAAACCTTGAGGCACCCATGGAGCACTCGACTGAGCGTGGAAAGCTGTCGCGACGCGTCCTGCGTTGGATCCTCACGATGATCTGTTTGACGTGGGGGCTTCGGATGCTGGTGGTCGCTCCTCGAGTCCCGGGGGACCGAGCCACACCCGTTCAAATTTCTGCTGTTTCCGAACCGGTCGTGGAACAGGCGCCGATCGGCGATCAGGACTCCCCGAACCCTCCCCAGCCAGCACCGGATCCGAAAACGGTACGCGAGGTTCCATCCGTTCCGGTTTCGCCGCGACTGGCAGGAGAGATCCGAACCCTCAAGCTCGCTTTGGAAGAGAGCCTGGAGGGGCAGCAACCACTCCAGGAGGATCATGCCCGCTATCTGGCGAGCTGGGTTCTCAACCTGATGCTGGATGCCGCATATCAGGACGCCGTGGATCTGGGGCGTGCCCTGGATGCCGACCATGCGAAGGCGCAAGTCCTGCAGGTCCTGGAGGTGAAGCCATGAATCGGATTCGGGACGGCTCCTGGTGGGCGTTGGGAATCGCCGTTGCCTTCCTGACACTGGCTGTTTGGCGGCCATGGCGTCGGCTGCCAAAAGGGGACGCCGAGGCGGGGATACCCGTGGTTGCCATCCACGGTCAACATGCTGGATCCGCATCCGCCACGCCGCGTGCAGTCCATCTGCGCCCGACCACAATGCAGGGTCCTTTGGGGGGCCGCGCATACTCGACCGGGATCGTGGAGACGATCCGGGTTACAGGCGACCCATCGGGGACCCGCCTTCTGGAGTTGATCGAAACCAACCTCCCTCCGGGTTGGGAAGACACCTTCGTGCTTCACGATGCCTTGGTCACGGCCGGGGCGCTGACAGACCTGGCACGCGTGATTTCGTTCGCGAGCAGTGAGAATCTCGAGGCAACCCCCCGGCGGGCGCTGCGCGGTGAAGCCCTGAGGTTCCAGAACATTGCCGACGACGTCGCACGCCGCTGGTTCTCGTCCAAGTATCCAATGCTGGGAACCAATGTCGTGGAGCAGATCCTTCGGGAGCCAAGCCGGGAAATGTTGCCGCTCCTCGGCTTGTACAACCGCATCCCGGACGACGATGCCGTCCGACTGTTGGACATTCCTGTTCGAAGTGCCGGGAAACCCTTGGGCAAGCCGTGAAGCCCGGAAATCGATGAACGCGGCGGATGCCGCCTGTGGCTCAGCGCGCCTCCCCGAACGAGAGCGCCGTCCGCACCTCCGGCCAGGCCACGGACGCCACCGGCAGCAACCGGGGCAGCGCGCGCAGGTACTTCGCCCGGCTCTCCGGTTTTGGCTGGGACCCGAGATTGTGGTCGATGTCCGCACACTTCACGGCCGCCGCCTCCGGATTGGCCAGCACCCGCTCCAGATAGCTCTCATACGTCTCGCCCGATTGCTTGGTGATCGCTTCCACAGCCGACACCACATACTCCGGCAAACCCGCCGCTCGAAGGTCCTGAGGGGTCAACTCCGAATCCTCGCAGACATCGTGCAACCAGGCGATCGGTCGCAGCGCCGGCGGCACCTGCGCCGCGACCGCCGCCGGATGTTCGAGATACGGTGCCCCACCCCGACGCGTCTGGCCGGCATGCGCCCGCGCAGCGAGTGCCTGGGCCGTGGAGATCCATCCGTCCAACAAGTCGGGATTCAGGGAAGCGGGAGTCGTCATGACACGATGAGCGGGCAACAGCGGTTCCCCGACACGCTCGTAGGTTGCCTCGAAGAGGCTGCGCTCCACAATCCAGATGGTCGGGTGGTCCGGGCGCATCTTGACGATGCGCCCCTTTGGAAAGGATTCGGGGTGGCGATGTCCTCATCGCCTTGGCAATGGCTCTGGAACGGCGACGAGGACGTCGCCACCCCGTTGCATGCGGGGACAGTGTCAACATGCGCCCGAGCCGCTTGAGGTTTCCACCGCATTGGCGTATCCCCCGCCCATGTTTCGTTCGCCCGTTTTACCCGAAATCCAGACGCTGGATGCCGTGCGGGACCATCAGCGCATCGCGTTCCTGTGCTGTCGCGTGGATTTTCCGTGGGACACGACGCGGGCGCTGGAATTCGGCTTGTTCCGCACGTTCTGCGTGCCGGCCATCTCCGCACTGCTGGACAAGACGCAGGAGTTCGGAAAGCGCGCACAGAAACGTTACGACGACACGGACATCATCGTGAGCGAGATGATGGAGCATGCAACCTGCTGCTGGCGTTCGGATTTCCGAAGCCATCGCCTTTCATGCGGCGCGTGGTGGAACTGTCCTTGAAATCGCGGGCGTGGGGGGTGCGGATCCTGCCACGCCGGAAACGTCCGGTCCTGCGGACGGAGATGACGCAACGCAGTTATCCGTCGGGCTATCAGATGGAAAAGGTAGGTCCGACAGAGGTGGAGAGAGAGGGCGGTCAGGGCCACCCGAAGGGCGACGGGGACGTCGCAGCCCCGCATCTTGCGGTTGTTCCCCTTGGCGGCTTTGCGGCTTCGCGGCTTTCCTTCTTCTTTCTGTCCGTGAAGGGAACGGGAGGAAAAAGCCGCGAAGCCTCA
>JBIKWS010000390.1:0-4599 GCA_044356195.1 Cyanophyceae cyanobacterium | reverse complement strand
CGGGAGGGACGGCGGGTGAGCGGAGGACGGTGCTTCGCAGCAGGTCGGTGACGCCGCCCTTGTTGGCCCGCAGGCTTCCGGCGTTCCAGAGCATGAGGCCGTTGGCTCCGCCCGGGCTCTGCACGAGTCGGACCTGAGATGCGATCTCCTGGGCGGTGCGGTCCGTGCCGATGCGGGCGGAGGCGATGCCCGCGTAGAGGTGTCGATTCAGGTGGTTCTGGGAGGCCCACCACGACATGAGGGCGGGGAAGCTCTGCTCGCGTTGATCGATTTTCCAGTAGAGCTGGGGGACGAGGTAATCGACCCAGCCTTCGACCAGCCAACGCCGCGCGTCGGCGGCGAGGGTCTCGAAGGCGTCGAGGCCGCGGATGCCCTGGGGGTAGTTGGGGCGCCAGATGCCAAAGGGACTGATGCCAAACTGCACCCACGGTTTTGCGCGATGGACGGTGTCGCTGGAGCGATGAACGAATTCATCGACGTTGGCGCGGCGCCAGTCCGACAGCGACATGCCCCGGCCGTATTGGGCGAAGCTGCTTTCGTCCGGGAAGGGAACGTCGCGGCCGACGGGGTCCTTGATGGGGTAGGGGTAGAAGTAGTCGTCCATGTGCAGCGCATCGATGTCGTAGCGCTTCACAAGATCAGCGATCACCCGGAGACCGTGGTCGCGGACGGCGGGTTCGCCTGGGTCAAGCCAGACGAGGTTCCCGTAATTGCGGGCGAGGTCAGGGCGTCGGGCGGCGAAGTTCGAGGGGGCGATGGGGGAACGCGAGGTCTCGGACTTGGCGCGGAAGGGATTGATCCAGGCGTGGAGTTCGAGTCCGCGGGCGTGGGCTTCACGAACGGCGAAGGTGAGGGGATCCCAGGCCGGTTGGGGCGCGGTGCCTTCACGCCCGGTGAGGTACTCGGACCAGGGCTCGAGTTGGGATTCGTAGAACGCGTCGCCTTGAGGCCGGACCTGGAGGATGACGGCGTTGAGGCCAGTCTGGCGGGCGATGTCGAGGAGGTTGCGGAGTTCCTGCTGCTGGTTGGCGACCGGGAGACCGGGCTTCGAGGGCCAGTCGATGTTGCCCTTGGTGGCGATCCAGAGCGCCCGGAGTTCACGCGGGATCTCGGGCACGGGCGGAGCGCTCCGCTTGGACGGCGGAGCCGCGAGACCCGTGAGGGTCGCGAGGAGCAGGGCCGGCAGCCAGGAGGGGAAGTGCATACGGACTGGAGGACGTTGACGGAGGAAACCGGGATTTCAAATTTCAGATTTCGGGTTTTCCAGGGGAGGACAGCCGGGCACTGGCCCAACGGCAACGGGTGGAAGACGACGCGATCCGGGCTTCGGGCTTTGTCCACAACCTCCTGACGTCGGTTGCTACGATCGGGGCTTCAAAGTTCAAAACTCCGCGCCCCGCGGGCTAGGCATCGGCGTGGGTCTGGGGCACGGTGGACCCATGCAACCGGTGGACATGCAGGTCGTGGGTCGGGAGTTGGCGGTCAAGTGGTCGGATGGCGGCGAGGACTTCGTGCCGTTGGAGACGCTTCGGCGGTTCTGTCCCTGTGCCGCTTGCCTGGGAGAAAAGGACATCTTCGGGAAGACCTATCGCGCGCCGGAGCGGCCCTACGGTGCCGGAGCTTTCGCGGTCGCACGGGTCCTGCCCGTGGGCGGGTATGCCATCCAGATCGTCTGGGGCGATGGGCACAACACCGGGCTCTACACGTGGGAGTGGATCAAGCGCGTCGCCGCGGCCGGCACCGCTCCCGGCGAATCGGCGTCCTGAACCCGCAGCCCGGATTCCACGCATGGCGACCCTGACCCCGCAGCAATCGGCTGCCGTCACCGCGGACGGCAACGTCCTCGTCATGGCCGGGGCTGGCACCGGCAAGACGTCGACGCTCGTCGCGCGGGTGGCGGACCGGTTGACGCGCCCGGTGGATCCCGTGCGCGCGGATCGTCTGTTGATGGTGACCTTCACCGAGGCGGCGGCGGCGGAGATGCGGTCGCGGTTGCGGGAACGTCTTGAGGCGTTGGCGGCGTCGGCGGAAGGGGGATTGGTCGAACAGGTCGCGCGCCTGGAGTTGGCCGTGATCGGGACCCTTCACAGCTTCTGCCTCCAGTTGCTCCGGGAACACGGGACCGAACTGGGACTGGAACCGCAGGTGGCGGTGCTGGATGCGGTCGATGCGGGCCGCATGGCCGCGCAGGTCTGGGCGCGACGCCTCGAGGGGTGGCTGTCGGCCCCCGGCGCGGAAGGCGAGGCGTTCCGGGGGATGATCGACGGGTGGTTCGATGGGGAACCCGGAGCGCTTTGGGAAACGGTTCGGGGCGTGTCGGGGTACGTCCGGACCCTGGCGGATCCGGAGGGATGGCTTTTGGCGCAGGAGGCCCTGTGGTCGACTCCGTCGCCCGAGGCTTGGCGGGGATGGCTGGAAACGTTCCTGCCGGAATGGGTGGAAGGTTGGAAGGAGCGATTGACCGGGGTGGCTTCGGAGAACACCTCGGCCGCGTCACGTCTCGTCGCCCTTGTCATGGGATTGCCCCCGGTCGGTGGTGAGCGGCGGGCGTGGTTCGACCGGTTGCGCGAGAACGCAGCGGAGTATCCCAAGGGAAAGAAGACGGCGATGCGCGCGCCGTTGATCGACTTCTTCGAGGAGGTCGAGTTCCTGCGGTTGATGGAAACGCCCGATGGGGTATCTGATCCGATGCTCGAAGACTGGAATCGTTGCCAGCCGTGGATGCGCTCGCTGCTGGGCGTGGTCCGCCAGTTCGGAGAGTCCTTCCAACTGGAGAAGCGCGCGCGGGGTGGGGTCGACTTCTCCGATCTCGAACAGTACGCGCTCGACCTGCTGGTCCGGCGGCCCGGCGCGGTCGCCGAGCATTGCCGGGAACGGTTCGACCTGGTGGTCGTGGACGAATGCCAGGATCTCAACGCCGCCCAGGAGGCGATCCTTCGGGCCGTCAGTCGCAGCGGCGATCGGGCCAACCGGTTCCTCGTCGGCGACGTGAAGCAGAGCATCTACCGGTTCCGCCTCGCCGATCCGCGGCTGTTTCAATCGACCGCGGAACTGTGGTCGAGGCCGGACGGTGGCGGGCAGGTGATTCCGTTGACGGGGAATTTCCGTTCAGCGGAGTCGTTGCTGGAGTTCACGAATCGGGTGTGCGGTCGCGTGATGCGGCGTGAGTTGGGCGGCGTGGAGTACGGTTCCGACGCCGCGCTGGTGTTCGGTGATCCCGCGGGCCGCGCGGCCTTGGCCCGGACTTCCGACCCCGGACCGCGCGTGGAATGGCACGTGCGTGTGAAGCCGAAGGCCGGTGCGTCGGAAGGCACCGAAGAAGGCGCGGACGGCGAAGTGAGTGCGGTCGCCGAGGAAGCGCGACTCGTGGCGCTGCGACTGCGCGCGCTGAAGGACTCGGGGCATCTCGTGTGGGATCGTCGACGCGCCGCGATGCGTCCGGTGGAGTGGTCGGACATGGCGGTCCTGCTGCGTGCGGAACGGGGACGCGTGGAGGATTACGCGGCGGCATTTCGTGCGTTGGGAGTGCCGTTGCAGGCGCGGCAGTCGGGGTTCTTCGCGGTGCCGGCCGTGATGGATCTGTGGAACCTCCTGCGCATCCTCGACAATCCGTTGCAGGACGTTCCGCTGGGGGGCGTGCTGCGCTCGCCGTTGGTCGGCTTGTGGGATCCGGACGCCTTGTCCGCGGTGCGGTTGTTGAACCGTCGGGAGGACCATTGGTGGACGCTGATCCAGCACTTTCATGAACTCGGCATCGCGGCGGGGTTGCGCGGCAACGCACCCGAGGTTGTCGCCGCGGCGGAAGCGGGCGTCTTCGGGGATCCGGTGCTGGCGGCGCCCGCGCGCGTGGCTTGGGAACGCATCGATGTCTTCCTGACGCGCTACGCGGCGTGGCGCCGTCTGGCGGTGCGGTCCGGCGCGGCCGCGGCGCTCGAGGCAGCCCTCGACGACACCGGATACGAGTCCTGGGCGGCCACCCGCGCGGATCGCGGGGAAACGTTGGCCAATGTCCGCCGCTTTCTGGAGATGGCCCGGAAGTTCGACCGGGGCGCGCGCGGCGGGCTGTACCGGTTCCTGGTCTGGCTGGATGCGGAGGAGGCGGCCGATCGTACCGAGCCGGCCGTCGGACCGGCGGCGTCCGCGGTTCAGTTGATGACCGTTCATCGGAGCAAGGGCCTGGAGTTTCCGGTGGTCGCCGTGGCCGGCCTCGGCTCGCGCTTCCAGATGACCGACCTCACCGCCGCCCGGATCATCCGCGATGAGGGAATGGGATTGTGTCCTGTGGTGGTCGATGCCGACGGACGGCGCTATCCGAGCGTGGCTTTCTGGCTGGCCCAGCGACGCCAGCGTCGCGAGGCGCTCGGGGAGGAGTTGCGGTTGCTGTATGTCGCCCTGACGCGGGCCGCAGACCGGTTGCTGTTGTTCGGTTCGGCGAGTTCAAAAGCCGTCGAAGAGACGTGGCCGGCGGCCGCCGATCGCCTGGCCGGTACGACGGGCCCGATGGCCGTGTCGGACCTGGAGTCGGCATCGACGCCGTTGTCGTGGCTTGGGCCTGTTCTGGTGGCTTCCGCCGGGAGTTCCTGGGGCAGCGGCGATACG
>JBIKWS010000389.1:0-4603 GCA_044356195.1 Cyanophyceae cyanobacterium | reverse complement strand
CTGCCTTTGTAGGCCGCGTGCCCTCACGCGGCGTGATCAAGGTTCGCCATGCCAACCCTCACGCCCCCAGAAGGGTCCATCCACCGCTCAAAACGGCATGAAGGCCATGTCGAACGTCCGCTCCACAAACCAGCCTCCGGCAGCCACCACCACGGCCATCGTACCTGCTGGCCAAGCCAACCGACGGTAGACCCAGGTGCCGCGCATCAGGAAGGCAACCGGCAGGAACACCGCCACACAGACCAACTGCCCCAGCTCAACCCCCAGGTTGAATCCGAACAACGGCCCCGCCAACCCTTCCCTTCCGAGACCCAGTTCCCCCAGTACTCCCGCGAATCCGAAGCCATGGATCAGCCCGAATCCAAACGCCGTCATCCAACTCCGTCGCACGGCGGCGGCTGAGCTTCGGGATTCGGTCCATGCCAGCACCGCCGCGACCACGATGCTCGCGGCAATGGTCGCCTCCACCCACCGCGGCGGCAGTCGCACGACATCAAACGCCGCCAACCCAAGCGTCAGCGAATGCGCCAGCGTGAAGGCGGTCACCACCTTCAGCACGGCACCCAGCGCTCCCTTGAGATCCGGCACGCCGCGCCAGCCCTCCGGCGTGCGGAGGAGCACGGCCGGCAACAGCAACACCAGCAGGAAGGCCAGATGATCGTAGCCGGTCCAGATGTGGTGCATCCCTTCGCGCACAAACGTCCCGAGGCTCATCCTTGCCGGTCCCGTGGCCAGGTCTCCCCCAACGGGCCGCAGTTCCACGCGGCGTTGGTCCGGTGACAGGACGGTCGTGACCATGCCTCCGACCAGGCATCGGTGTAGTGGATCCCGATCGAAGAAGAGGTCGTACTCCAGCACCAGCGGACCCGTCCCATCCGGGATGGCCGCCGTCAGACGCAGCGCGGCACACGGCGTATCGAGACGTTCGACAACCTGGAGTCCCGCGAACTCCCAGGACAACACCTCGGGCCCCGCCACCAACCGCAAGCCAGCGCGCACCATCCGTTCCACATCCTTCGTGCGACGACGCAATTCGCCCCACGTCAACAAGCCGTCGTTGTCCGCATCGAGGCCGAGCACGTCGTCCAGATCGCGCAAGGGCATCTGGACATCCACCTGGGCGACCCGGTTGGAAACAGAGGTGTGAAGCCACGCCGTGCTCGCCGAGTGAGCCCGGGCGGCTTCGAAGCCGGAAAGGCCGAGGCCCGCGCTGAACACGAACAGGAGGAAGACGAAATTTCGCATCATGGGTTCCGGGGTTTCGTTTCAACCAGCAGGCGCGCATCAGCGGGTTCCTTCTGCACTTCCCAGTTCTCTTCGGCGAGCCGGCGCGCCCTTGCCAGATCGCCCGTCAATCGCAGGTGAAACCGCGCCTCCTCGCGCAGATGCACACGGTCGCCCCGTTCCCGGGCCGCTTCCATCCGACCGTTTAAGTCAGCCAACGCCGACGCTTCCGAACCTTTCCGGACGGCCCGTTGGGCTTCCACAAACCGCAGCAGCAACCCGTCCACGCGCCGGTAGTCCTCCAACAGTGAAACCACCTCTGGCGCGCGACCCTGGTCCAAAAGGAAATCCGCGAAGGCCCCCAGCAGATACGGATCGCGGGGTGCCAGTTCCAATGCCTTCCGGAACTGGCCTTCCGCCGCCGTCCCCTGCTTCTCGTCGGCCAGCATCTCGGCCAGCACCGTGCCGGCCCAGACCGCGGTCTCCCGCAGATCCTCCCGGGAGCGTCCGCTCGCGGCCGCGCGCTCCAGCGCCCGGGTCAACTGCGGGATCGCCTTCGCGGAGCGTCCTTCCAACCGGGCGACCAACGCGACGACCACCGACGCCGTCAACGGATCCGAAAGCATCACGACATGTGACGCCGCCTGTCGTGCTTCCGCGCGTTCGCCGCGGACGACGTGGACGACCACCTTGGTCACCCAGGCCGCCGCGTGGCGGGGATCCCGCGCCACCGCCGCGTCCAGATCAGCAATCGCCGCGGCGAAGTCATGCAGGCTCTGACGAATCGTCGCACGCAACACCAGGACCTCGACGGGCGGCACGGATTCCCTCCACCACGGTCCGAGGGCGGCTTGCGCGACACCCAGCATCCGCGGATCGGCGTCCGCCCGACCCCGGCGGATGGCTTGCCTGGCAACCTCAAGTGCAAGATTGAGATTGCCAGGGTCGGCCATCAGCGCCGAACGGGCCGAGCGGAACTGTCTTTCCGCCGGATCCAGAACTCCCAGTCGCAAGCGCGCCACCACCACGGAATCATCCGCCGGGGTGTAGGGCGACTTCGCCTGCGACGTGGCGGGCATCCAGTGCCCCATCCACACCAGGAACAACACCGCAATCACACGATCGGACCATGGCTTCATGGATCTGCGACGATTTTTCCCGAGGTTCCTGGTTCCCGTGTCCCACCCAACCATCGCCGTGCTCACTTCACCGTGGCGCTGATCCGGTCACCCTCCACCGCCACGTTCTCCAATTGCACCTTGCCGTCCGCACGCAGGCGCAGGAATCCCGTGTCGCCCCCGGGCGCGGGCACCGTGAGCTTGCGGGTCGCCGGATCATAGGTCCCGGCGACGCTGCGGAAGCCGCCGCCAATGGAACCAGCCGTCTGCGGCACGATGGTGATGGAAGGATCGTTCGGTGAACCCGGGATCGGGGAGTTCAGGTACGGGAACCGCGCCGGGAACTGAAGCGCGGTGACCAGGGCACCATCGGTCAATGGCGCATCGCCCACCGGAGCCACGTCGGGCGTCAGCAGCTTGCCCATGACGACGCGCAGCGCGATGTCGACGACGTCATCGCCGGGCCGACGCCCGTTCGGGAATCCGGCCAGGTCCGCCTTGGCGGCCGTCAGGACGCCCTTCTCGAAGCCGGCGATCACTCCCAGGGGATTCTGCTGTTCGCGCGGCGTCGCAGGAATTGCCGTGTTCAGGCGCTGCATCTCACCGATCGACCCGTTCTTGTTGAGGCCATCCACCCCGGTCACGAAGGCCGCGAGCAGATCCGCCCGCGGGAAGACCGTCGGCGCGGGAACGTTGAACAGGATCTCCAACAACGCCGGCAACGTCGGGTGCGTCACGTAATCCGCGAACTGCAGGTCGTTCCGCGGCTCGCTGGCGTTGAATGCGTCCTTGTCCTTCACCCCGATCACGACCTCGTTCACCAGTGGCATCCCGAGCCGGGAAACCTGCGTGATGGAACTGTCGTCCACGCGGCTGGCCGTCGTCCAGGCACCGAGGATCGGACCACCCCCGGCAGCGAGCAGGAATTCCTTCGGCAACTCCAGGCACAGCGCCGTCACGTTCTTGTCCGCCAGGGAGTCCTTGGATCCATCCACCGGTCCCAGCGGGTTCAGGTTCACCAGGTCAAAGGTCTCACCCAGGTTCACCACGAAGGGATCCTTGCGCTGGCCAACGAACACTTTCCCCTTCTTCTCCGTTCCCGGCAGCGAGATCTCGTAGAGGTATTGGTTCGCGTAGGCGTCGTAGTCCGGAATCGTCTTGTTGCCCACATTGTCCTGCGGCTTTGTGAACTTCATCCCGCCGGACGGATTCAGGATGGGCGTGGGCGTACCCGCGCGACGGGTTCCCTTCACGACGGTCAACGTATAGGTCTGATCGACGTTCAACGCCCCGTTGTTCCCCACGGAGATCCCGCCCGCGGCCAGCAACGGAATGGCGTTGGTCCGCTTGTTCTCCCCGCTGCCGATGACCAGCGCGATGTCGCGCCCCACATTCTCGAATCGGAACTGGAAGGTGATGTCCTCGACGGCGTCCCCGTTGTTGTCGACGTGGATCTCGTACAGCCCCCGGGGATCGAGCTGGAAGTAGTTCGGTCCACCGTAGGCGTCCTGCAGCGGGAGGTAGTTGGCGATGAAGGTGACATAACCCTCACGGCCCGGCTCGTAGCTGTTGAAGGAGTAGAAGTCCGCGCAGTCCAGCTTCGGTGTGGACGTGATGAGCGGAGCCTCCCGATGACTCGATGCCAGAACCGGGGAAACCAAGGCCAGGGTGCAAGCCAGCCGTACCGCGAAACCAAGTGATGTCTTCATGTGGAGGGAATCTGCTGTTACGTCCCATCAACGCGTGGGTCCCGCATTTGGATGCATGCCCCGCCCATCACGCCCAGAATCGACTCGCCGCGCCGTGGGGTTGCGACTATTCCCCTCCGGTGTTGTCGCCACGTACGTCCAGAATGCCGGTTGAAGCGTTACTTCCCCGATGCGTGGTTGTCTCGAAGACGCAACGTCCAGCCCTCCGGTCCCGGGGACGGACTTCCATGCCCCCCGGGCTGAAGCCCGGCTGCCGGCCATGAATGCACCGGATCCAATTCCCGATGCCATCCTGCTGTCGCGCATCCGCGACGGCGACGCGGCGGCCTTTGCCGAATTCTACGACCGACATGCCCCCCTGCTCTTCGGCATTGCCTTGAAGATCCTCCAGATCCCGAGCGAGGCCGAGGAAGTCCTTCAGGACGCCTGCGTATCCCTCTGGGAGCGCGCTCCGTTGACCCAGGCAGGAACCGAACTGGCCCTCGGCTGGGCCGTGACCATAGTGCGCACCCGCGCCATCGACCGCCTGCGTTCCCGGCGCCGACACGCCGA
>JBIKWS010000388.1:0-4623 GCA_044356195.1 Cyanophyceae cyanobacterium | reverse complement strand
CCACCCCCACGCACCTCCAGGAGCCCGGCCTTGGCTCCATCCGATCCCAGACAGGTGGTCAATAATCCGTGGGCCGCCGGCCGGTTTTGCAGGACCGCTGCGCCTGCGCCGTCTCCGAAGAGAACACAGGTGTTGCGGTCCTTCCAGTCGACCACTGAGGACATCTTCTCGGCGCCGATCACCAGAACGGTGTTGTAGGTGTGGCACGCGACGAAGTGCGACCCGATATCGAGCGCATAAACAAACCCACTGCAGGCGGCTTCGATGTCGAAAGCGGCGGCCCGTGACGCCCCAAGCCGGTGCTGGACGAGGCAGGCCGTACTGGGGAACGGCATGTCCGGCGTGATGGTCGCAACAATGATCAGATCCAACTCGGCCGCTGTGACGCCGGCGCGCTCCAAGGCCTTCCGGGCTGCCGCAGTTGCCATGTCCGAGGTCGTCTCACCTTCGGCAGCGATCCTTCGTTCCTTGATGCCTGTACGTGATGTGATCCATTCGTCCGAGGTCTCCACCAGCTTTTCCAGGTCGGCATTGCTCAGGATACGATCGGGAACGTAGGAACCGACGCCGGTGATGGAGACGGTTCGGAGATGAGGCCGACTGGTTCTGGGGTTCGTCATTGGACGGCGGTCGATGTTCGGGGGGGTGGGGGTGGACCGCTGGCATCCGCGGTGGCACTCGCGGCCGCGGCCAAGTCCGCAATCAGCGTATCGTTCAGGCGGAGTTCAACGCACCGACCCGCCTGCCGCATCGCATGCAGCAACGAGGTACGTCGCGCAGATCCATGGATCTTGAAGACCCAGCCCTTGAGCCCAAGGATCGGGGCACCGCCATAGGATTCCGGGTTCATCCGCTCGGCGATCCGCTTCAAACCGCCTTTGGACATGAGAGCACCGATCTTGCGAATGGGACTGGCAGTGAGTTCTTCCTTCAACATCCCACGGACCGCCTTGCCCAGGCTTTCCGCGGATTTCAGGACGATATTCCCAACGAAACCATCGCAGACACAAACGTCGATCCCGTCCATGAACAGGTCGTAGCCTTCGCAATATCCGCGGCAATTGAGCGAGGTCGCCTTCAGCAGACGCACGGCAGCCCGGGTAAGATCGGTGCCCTTGGCATCCTCGGATCCATTGCTGAGAACACCGATCCGGGGTGTCGGGAGACCCAGCATGGACTTGGCATAAGCCGACCCCATGACCCCGAACTGCATCAAGTGTTCCGGTGTGCACTCCGGATTCGCCCCGCCATCCACCAGCACCCAGGCACCGTGAAAGGATGGAAGGATGCAAGCGATGGTCGGCCGGACAACCCCCGGGAGCCGGCCCAATCGGATGCAGGCACCTGCGTACAATCCGCCGGTATTGCCGGAGGAAATGGCCGCGTCAGCTTCTCCCTCGCGCACCAACTCGAGGGTTCGGAGCACGGAGGAATCCTTCTTCCGGCGAAGGGCAACCGCCGGGTCATCGTCCATGGTGATGACCTCGGATGCAGGGCGTAACTCGACCCGGGCATTGCCCCGCAACTGGAGGCGTTCGAGCAGCGGTTCCAGTGTGGCCGGCGGACCGACCACGTAAACCTTGGTGATGCCCGGCTCGGCGGCGAGGCCGAGCTTCACGCCCTGGAGCAATTCTTCCGGGCCGTGGTCGCCGCCCATGACGTCCACTGCCAGGCGCATAAAGGAAAGCGCGCCGCATCCACGGAGGGACGGCGGCGCGCTGTAAAGCGGATCAGGCGAGCGTGTTGACGGCAATGACCTGGCGACCGTTGTAGTAACCGCAGGCCGGGCAAACCCGGTGGGTCACGTACGGTGCCGCGCACTGCGGGCAGCTGCTGAGCTGCGGCAGCTTGAGGACAGAGTTGTAGGCGCGCCGCATACGTTGACGGCTACGCGAAGGTTTGCGTTTTGGAACGCCCATAAATTCTATTGGTTACAATTTCAACTGATCCAGTGCTTCCCAAGGATTGCGAACCGGCCCCTGGCCTGATTCACCCTCCTTCTCAAGACGCGAATCGCGGGCTGATGCTTTCGCTGCGAGCCCGCGACAGTCCAGAGTGCACAACGGATTCGTTGGCAGGGCGAGCAAGGTGTCCTCCCGCAAATAAGGCGTCAAGTCGGCAAAATCACCGTCCAACGAAACCGCATCCTCCCCTTCGAGGGGAAGCAGCAGTGCAAAAGCCGGAACTTCGAGGCCCTGACGGAAGGTCTTCAGGCACCGTCCGCAGTCACATTCAAGGTCCGCATCCAACCTCCCGAGGACCCGCAACTCCTGCCCCTGACGGTCCACCTCGATGTCGTACCGCAGTGGTCCAAGGAATCGCACCAATTCGTCCACATGACCCTCTGCCGCCTCCTCCACAGGGAGCGTCCCGACCAGATGGGTCGATTCCTCCTTCAGCAACCGGATGTTCACTTTCAGGGGCATAATCTTGTCCTCCAGCATTCCGTTTCCGACATCACACGCCAAGGATGGAAATCCGCCGGGCTCAGTCGCCCGGATTCAGCATGCGGTCCAGGATCATGATCTTCTGCCAGATCTTCTGCGAGAGGCTGAGCGTCAGGTCCTCGATGTCGCGCACCGCGGTCAACGTCGCCGCATCATCGAAATGCTGCACGTGCAGCGCCGCCAACTTCGAGATCAGCGAAAGCATCTCACTGCAATAGTCCAGGTAACGCAGCAACTCAAACGGGGTCATCTGCCGCTTCGGGGAACTCTGGGTCAACTCCCGGCTGCGGCCCGTCACGCGTTCCGGATCCTTCGTCAATTGATGCATGTCCACCACGTGCGCAAGCGACCTCAACGCGTGCAGGGCGCGCATGGCCCGCCGACGCTTCCATCCGGCCTCCATGCGCGTCAGGAACCAGATGGCGATCCCGATGAACACCGCGTCATTCACCCCCGCCTCCAGACCCTGGAGGAATTCACCCAATGCTGGCTTCTCAGGACGCGGGGCCACTCCCAGCACAATCCCAACCACGAGAGCGATCAGGATCAGCACGCACCCCACCACGGCCCCGCGCAACCAGTAGTTTGGACGGCACAAGGTCCGGATCGAAGCCTCCGTCTCCTCACATTGCCGGACGATGTCCCGGCACACGCCGACGAGGCCAGCCCCCGGAAACCGCTCCTCGATCCGCCGCACCAACTGCTCTGCGGTGGCACGAATCTCCGGAAGCATCAACTGCCGGTAGGATCCCGATTCGCCCCTGTCCGCGACTTCGCCACGCAAGGTTGGTTCGAGTGCGTCCATTCCTTTGGCCCACCGTCGCCACACCACGGTTGAATTGCAACCGTCCGCCCAAGAACTCGCCCAGGAACACCGCTGCGACCCATCGGAATGCGTGTAGCCGCCGACTGCCGGGGGTGGTCTGTTCTCCCAGTGAGCAGGTTTCTCCACAGCACAACTCCCGGCACGACCTGGACCCGTCGTACCCTACTCCGGAATCGTTCACTGCTCATTACCTCGACCATTGCCGCGACGGTGATCCTTTGTGTCGGGTGGTGGAGCCAGCGAGCGGTCCAGCGCACCATCGAGGATCGCCTTCAGGGCGAGCTCAAGACGGCCATTGAGGCGAACGTCACCGCCCTCGACCTCTGGATCCAGGGCCAGATGCGGACAACCACCCTGCTGGCCAACGACCCGGCCATCCGCGAACCCGCAAACACCATCATCGTGCAATCCGCCGGCCGGACAAACGCCGGGAACGGATCCGGTTCAGGCCCGGCAAATGGCCCTGGTGGGGGCGGTTTCGGGAGGGCAGACTCCACCCATACGGCCTTCGCCCGCTCCCTCGATGAACGCCTGGCTCTTGCTGGATACCAGGCTGCGGTACTCATCGGTACCAATGGCCGGGTCCTGGCTGCCTCCGGACGCATGCGAACGCGCCCCGGAATGACGGTTCCGGCGGACCACCTCGAACCCTTCCACCGGGTGCTCACCAACGGGAAACCCGCGCTGGTAACCCCTTTCAAGCCCGCCCGGCGCATCGGTCGGGGATCCGGAAATTTCGGTGAACGCCGTCCGGGCGATCGGGGCCCCGGCACCGCCACGCAACAGTTCCCCGGAGAGAGGCCGGCAGGACCGTCGCCTCAGGAAGAATCCGGAACCGGATTCCGTCCCGGGCCGCCTTCCGGCGAAGCGTTTGGCCCTCGCAATGGTGCCCCCTGGAATGGCATGCCCCGCGGCGATCTTCAGGTCATGCAGGTCCTCGCCCCGATCCGCAACGCTGCGGGTGATGTCGCCGGTGTCCTCGCGGTCGTGATCCGCCCCGAGGCCGAATTCACCCGCGTCCTGTCGGTCGCGCGGGCCGGCACTTCCGGCGAGACCTTCGCCTTTGACCACGAAGGCCGGATCCTTTCGCAGAGCCGTTTCGATACGCAACTCCAGCAACTGGGACTCGTCACCAACACTCCGGGTGCATCCTCTGCGCTCAACCTCATCCTGCGCGACCCCGGTGGAAACCTCCTGAAGGGCTTCCCGATCACGGCCGTCCTGTCCAGCAACACGCCACTGATGCGGCTGGTCTCCGACGCCCTCAGCGGAGGCTCCGGGGTCACCGTGCAACCCGTGCGGGACTATCGCGGCGTCGATGTCGTCGGCGCCTGGCATTGGCTGGACGAA
>JBIKWS010000386.1:0-4628 GCA_044356195.1 Cyanophyceae cyanobacterium | reverse complement strand
GATGGGATTGCCCCTGACCGCCGTGGGTGACGTCGCCACCCACCATGCCGGTCTTCACTTCGCGGGCCGGCCTTTCCCGGTGCGTTCCCTCGAGTTCCATTTGCCCGGCGCCAACAGCGACGATCTTCGTCACCTGTATGCCGCCGCCATGCAGGGTCCGGCCGGCGACGCCATCCGCTCCAGGCGTCTTCCGCTGATCCTTCGCGCCAATTCCCGCCATCCGGACATGCACACTCCGGCCGGCCGCATCGTCTGGCTCGCCAGCCGCAACTGGTGCCGCTTTCCCCCGGGACGGGTGCGGTGGATCCTCGAACTCCTGGCCACCATCGAGTCCGCCACCGACCAACCTTCACTTCCGCGGGCAATTGCCGACGAAGCCCGAAGCTTCGGAACGCTTGCCGCCGTCGCGGAAGCCCTCCGCTGGATCAACGCCGCCGGCATGGATGGCGCCCGACTCCACCCGATCGTTGCTCTGCTTTCCGCCGAACCCACCACGCTCGCATCCAGATTCCGACTCTGGCACGCCCGCCACCAGATCGGGCTGGGACTCCGTTCCCGGTCCTCCCGGCGCCTTCATCCCGCCGGTTGACCCCGGTTCTCCCGATACCACTCCACGGTACGCCGCAACCCCTCGTCCAAGGGCGTCGTCGAAACCCAACCCAGGGATGCCTTCGCCCGCGAGGTATCCAGGCACCGGCGCGGTTGCCCGTCGGGCTTGCTGGCATCCCAGCAGATGCGCCCGGCAAATCCGGTCATCGACGCGATCCGGGTAGCCAGATCCCGGATGGAAATCTCCAGCCCGGATCCCAGATTCACCGGCGCGCTCGTCTCAAGCTTCTCCAGGGCCGCGACCACACCTTCCGCGGCGTCCTCGACATACAGGAACTCCCGCGTTGCCTGCCCCGAGCCCCACACCTCGACTTCGGTTGCCCCCGATTCCACGGCTTCCATAAACCTCCGGATCAGCGCTGGAATCACATGGGAGGTCTCCGGATGGAAATTGTCCCCGGGCCCGTAGAGATTCACGAGGAGCACGTTCACCGCATCGAACCCGAATTCCTGGCGATACGCCTCCGACTGGACGAGCAGCATCTTCTTCGCGAGACCGTAGGGCGCGTTGGTTTCCTCCGGATAACCCAGCCAGAGATCTTCCTCGCGAAACGGCACCGGCGTGAACTTCGGATACGAACAGATCGTCCCGACGCTCAGGAATCGTTTCACGCCAGCGAGGCGCGTCTGTTCCATCAGCAGCGCCCCCATCATGAGGTTCTGGAAGAAGAAGGTGCCCGGTTGGCGTCGGTTCGCGCCAATCCCTCCAACCACCGCCGCCAGGTGCACCACCACGTCCGCTCGATGGTTCCGGAGCATCCGCTGGACATCATCCGCCCGGGTCAGGTCGAAATCCTTCGAACGGATCACCGCGACCCGACTGAATCCACGCTGCAAAAGGCGCCGGACGACGTGCCTTCCGAGAAAGCCGCCGCCTCCGGTCACCAGGATTCGATCGTCCAAGTTCAATTCACTGGAATGCATGCCGCAGACGGTGGAGCCGTGGCAAGTGGGGACGCGCAGAGTCACGCCTCCTTTTGGGCATGGCCCCTTTCACCCGGGCACGATCATCGACACCCATCGCCCACGCCGCTAAAAGAAACCCATGTCCATGCCCGCCCACAGGGTGGATGTCCTAGCGATCGGGGCACACCCGGATGATGTCGAACTCCATGCGGGAGGCACCCTGCTGCGCCTGGCAGCGCTCGGCTACTCGACGGGCATCGTGGACCTGACCCGCGGCGAACTTGCCACGCGGGGAACCCCGGAACAGCGCGCCGAGGAATCCGCTGCCGCGGCGCTGGAACTCGGCTTGAGACACCGCAGCCAACTGGACCTTGGCGATGGCCACCTCGCGGACACGCTCGCGTCCCGGACGGCCGTTGCCGCCGTTCTTCGCCAACTCCGGCCGCGCCTCGTCCTCACGCATCATCGGGATCAACCGCATCCGGATCACACGGCCGCCGCCGACATCGTCGGGGCCGCCGTCTACCTGGGCGGTCTCGCGAACTGGCACCCTTCGGCGGACGCCTCGCCCCATCGTCCGGCCACGCTCCTGTCCTTCGGCCTGCCCCACTCCGTCACGCCTTCGTTCATCGTCGATATCTCCGACTGGGCCGCGCGGAAGGCCGCGGCCATCCTCTGCCACCGATCCCAATTCGGGGAACTGCTGCCAGGCGAAACAGCCTCGGGAGTCTCGTGCCAATCGTTCCTCGAACGGGTGGAAGCCCGGCAACGTCATTACGGATCCCTCGTCCAGGTGCGCCACGGCGAGGCGTTCCACGTTCGGGGAATCCCGATGGTGGACGATCCCGTGAAGTTCTTTTCCCGGCCGATGGACATCCTGCCCTGATGAACGTCGGCATCGTCTGCCACGGAACGGTCGGCGGAAGCAGCACCGTTGCGGCCGAACTGGCGCGCCACCTCGGCCGCGTCGGCCACGCCGTGCATGTGATCGCCCGCACGCAACCGGTCCGGCTCGATCCCTGCCCGCCGAACGTCCATTTCCATGCGGTCCCGACGGTGGATCTGTCCGTTCCCGGCGGATCATGGCCCACCCTGGAGTTGGCGTCGGTCATCGCACGCGTCGCCACGGACCACCGACTGGATCTGGTCCACGTCCACTATGCCATCCCGCATGCACTGAGCGCACGGATCGCGCAGGATCTGGTGGGGCGCTCTCCAGGACTCCCGATCGTCACGACCTTGCACGGCACGGATGTGACCACGCTCGGTATCGACCCCGCCTATCAGGCGATCACCCGGCTGGCCGTCGCTCAAAGCACCGTGGTCACCGCCGTCTCCCGAAGCCTCGCCGCGAACGCCACGCGGCTCCTGCATCGCTCCGACATCCGCGTCCTCCCCAACTTCATCGACACGGAACAGTTCCGCCCTGCCAACCGATCCGTGGATCCGCACCGGACGCATACCGACGCTCCACCGGTTCTGGTCCACGTCTCCAATTTCCGTCCGGTCAAACGCGTGGCCGATTGCCTCCACATCTTCGCCGGGGTGATTCGCCGGATGCCGGCAAGGATGTGGATGATCGGCGACGGCCCCGACCGACAGGCAGCACAGGCGCTCGCGAGATCCCTGGGAGTTTCGAGCTCCGTAGATTTTCTGGGGAACCGTTCAGGCATCGAGGACCTGCTGCCGGAAGCGGCCCTGCTCCTGCTGCCGAGCGCGGACGAGTCCTTCGGAATGGCGGCCCTCGAGGCCATGAGTTGTGCCGTGCCGGTGGTGGCGAGCCGGGTCGGCGGACTGCCGGAGGTGGTCGTGGATGGCGTCAGCGGCCGGCTCCTTCCGGTGGGCGACATCGCCGGAATGACAGCGGCTGCCCTCGGGATCCTCGAGGACCGTTCGGTCGCGCAACGCATGGGTCGCGAAGGTCGCCGCATCGCGCAGCAGTGCTTCGAGGCATCCGCCATCGTCCCGCATTATCTCGAGGTGTACGCGGCCGCGATGGATGCCGTGAAACGCGGAGACAACCGATGAACCGCCTGCGACACACCTTCGATCCGGTCCGGTGGCGGGCGTTGCCGTGGTCGCCAACCGTGCCCACGGACCGGTCTTCGGTGCTCGCCACCCAGCTTCGTCACCTGCAGCGGCTCCTCGTCCACGCACAGGAGGCGGTGCCGCTGTTCCGCCAGCGACTCGCCGCGGGCGGCGTATCGGCCTGCGATATCCGGTCCCTCGCGGACTTCCATCGGCTGCCCACCTTCACCCGCCGCGATTACCAGGACGTGGCACC
This sequence comes from Cyanophyceae cyanobacterium, assembly GCA_044356195.1. Taxonomy (GTDB): domain Bacteria; phylum Verrucomicrobiota; class Verrucomicrobiia; order Limisphaerales; family UBA9464; genus UBA6176. The sequence continues at coordinate 829 of JBIKWS010000386.1, read as the reverse complement.
GGCCCACCGCATCGCCGACGGTCTCGATCCGACCACGTTGCTGGACCGTTCCACCAGCGGGTCGACCGGCGAACGCATGACGGTCCACCGAACGTGGTTCGAGGAACGCCTCCTCAACCTGTTCCGGTGGCGCGCGTGGCGGAGCTACGGATTGCGGCTCACCGATCGCATGGCGGTCCTCTACTTCCATCGCAACGTGGATTCCCGCGACAGCCAGTGGATCCAACGCGCCGCCCAGGCGCTGGGCCTGTACCGCAATCGCGTCTTTGATGCGTTGGGCGACCCACGGCTCGTGCAGGCGGTCGCCGATTTCCAGCCCCACGCGATCTCGGGGATGACGAGCGCGATCGCGCACTGGGTCGACGCGGCCGCGGACACGCGGGGCACCCTCCGCCCGCGCTTCATCGCCACGGGAGGCGAACTCCTGACGGAACCGCTCCGCGCCCGGATCGCGGCGTTGGGTGTTCCCGTCCACGATCTCTACGGCTGCAACGAGCTCAACCTGGTGGCGTGGGAATGCCCGTCGGGCAACGGTCATTATCACGTGTGCGACGATGCCCACCACGTCGAGGTTCTCGATGCCGAGGGTCGCGAGGTTCCCGTGGGCGATTGGGGGGAAGTCGTGGTCACAAGCCTGTTCTCTTTCGCCATGCCGTTCATCCGATACCGGCTCGGCGATCTCGCCCGACGGGGCCCGGACCGGTGTCCCTGCGGAGCGGCTTATTCCACGCTGCTCGCGATCGGCGGCCGGACGATCGATCGGTTTCCAATGGCGGACGGACGTTGGTTGCACCCGTGGGAGGTGATCAATGGCGTGCGGCCGCACTTC
>JBIKWS010000387.1:0-4628 GCA_044356195.1 Cyanophyceae cyanobacterium | reverse complement strand
AGGAAGTGCCGAGGGACTGGTCGAGCTGCTCGATGATGAGGGAGACGCCCTGGAGTTCCTTGGGGTCGCCGGTGACGATGAGGGTGCGGGTCTTGGCGTCGACGGAGACGGTGGTGCGTTTCTGGGGGCGGCCGTAAGCGTCGTAGCGGACGAGGGCGGTGGTGAGGATCTCGGCGACCTTGGCGGGTTCGGCCGACTTGATCTTGAAGACGCGGGTGGAGGCGGACTGGTTGGAGACCTTGTCGAGCTTGCGGACGATGTCCTCGATGGAGGCGAGCTCGTTGGTTTCGCCGACGAGGATGAGGCGGTTGGCTCCGGCGTCGGGGGTGATGAGGGTATCGGGGGTGGCGGTGCCGAAGCGGGACTTGGCCTGTTCGAGGTACAGGGTGCGGACGGTGGAAGCGAGTTCGGCGGCGGAGGCGGTGGTGAGGTCGAGGATGCGGGTCTCGCGGGCGGACGAAGAGGAGGTGGACTTGGAGGTGCCGACCTGCTGAAGGATGGCCTCGATCTGTTTCAGGTGATCGGGCTTGCCGGTGATGATGAGGCGGCCGGAGCGGGGATCAGGAAGGACCTGGGCATCGGCGGGATCGGATTCGGAGCGTTCCTTCCACTGGTCCTGGTAGAGCTGTTGGACGAGGGGCGCGAGGCGTTGGGCATCGGAGACGGAGCCGACATCGACGGTGCGGGTTTCGCGGGTGGGAGCGGCGGTACCGACGTTGCCCTGGAGACGTTCGATGACCGCGGCGATGTTGGTCATCTGGTCCGTGCGGGCGGAGACGATGATGCGGCCGGTGCGGGAGTCGGTGATGAACTGGGCATCGGCGGTGCCGAGCTCGGGGTTGCCGTTGAGCTGGTCGCGGTAGAGTTGCTGGGCGAGCGGGAGGATGCGGTTGGCCTCGGAGACGCGGCCGAGATCGAACACGCGGGTTTCACGGGCGGGCCGAACGGGAGAGGCGAGGGTCTCGACGATCTGCTTGATCGAGGAGGCCTGTTCGGGCGTGCCCTGGACGAGGAGGCGGGCGCCGGTGGGATCGGCGTAAAGGGTGGCGGGCTTGAGGGTCTTGCCGGCGGCCTGCTCGGAATAGATGGACTGGACGCGCGGGAGGATCTCGGCGGCGGTGACGTTCTTGAGGTCGATGGGGTGGAGTTCGCGTGTGCCCTGCTCCGGCTTGGTGTCGAGGGAGGTGATGACCTGCTCGATCTGGGCCATGAGGTTGGCCGGGGCGGTGGCGATGATGCGCTTGGAGGCGGGCTCCGGGGTGAGGGAGACCGGGTTGACGGTGGCGCGGGGGTTCTGGGAGGTGAAGACCTTGTTGGCGAGCGTGGCGATGGTGTCGGGGTCGCCCTTGATGTCGAAGATGCGGAGGATGCGTTCGCGGGAGCCGGCGGTGGAGGTGGAGCCGCCGGAATCGTTGTCGAGTTTCTCGATGACAGACTCGGCGTCCTGGAGGTCGGCGCGGGTGCCGGAGACGACGAGGGAATTGGATTTTTCGTCGGCGGTGACTGTGACGCGGCGGATGGGGTTGCCGCGGGTGTCGTAGCGCATCATCGCGGAGGTGACGATGGGCGCCATCATGGTGGCGTCGGATTGGTTGAGCTTGAAGACGCGGGCTCCCGGAGCCTGCTGGGGGGCGTTGTCGAGGCGGGTGAGGAGGGAGGCGACCTGCTCGATCTCCTCGCGGGGACCGGTGACAAGGATGCGGTTGCCGGCGGGGTCGGCGGTGATCTTGGTGGTGGAGACGAACTCGGGACCGTGTTGGTCGCGGAGGAGTTCGGTGAAGAGCGTGGTGAGCGTGGGAGTGACGGAGGAGGCGTCGGAGGACTTGAGGTCGAGGATGCGGAACTCGCGGGGGCCGGCGTCGTTGCGGGTGTCGAGCTGCTGGATGATCTGGCTGGCCTGATCGACGGCAGCCTTGTCGCCGGAGACGACGAGGGAATTGGAGCGCGTGTCGAGGATGACGCGGACGAGCTGGCCCTGGGCGTTGACGGATTTCTCGATGAGGGAGGCGAGCTCCGAGGCGGAGGCGGTGCGGAGGCGGAAGACGCGGGTTTCCTCCTTGGTGCCCTTGCGGTCGTTGGGATCGAGCTGGCGAATGATGGTTTCGACGCGGGCGATTTCCTTGTCGGAACCGGAGACCATGAGGCGGTTGAGCTTGGTCTCGGCGAAGACGGTGGCGGGTCCGCCGGCGGGCTCGGGGAGGCCCTTGATCTGTTCGGCGTAGAGTTGCTGGACGAGCGGCGCGAGTTCGGCGGCCTGGCGGGAGGCGAGCTCGACGGCCTTGAAGGCGCGGGGAGCGGCGGCAGCTGGGGACGTGTCGAACTGGCGGACGAGGGAACGGATCCGTTCGATGTCGTTGGTGCCGGCGAGGGCGAGGATCTGCTTGCCGGTGGGATCGGCGATGAGCGTGGGTGCCTCGGTGTTGGGGGTGCGGAGTTGGCCAAGGAGCTGGGTGACGAGGGGGATGACTTCCGAGGCGGGCTTCGTGGAGAGCGGGATGATGGTCAGGTCGCGGCGGTTGGCCTCGGGGGCGGTGTCGACGATGGCGACGATCTGTTCGATCTCGCGGAGTTGATCGTCGGTGGCGGTGATGAGGAGGCGGTTGTTGGGGGCGTCGGCGACGAGCGAGGGTTTCGGGATCGAGGAGAACCGGCGATCGCTGAGGCGCTCGTTGAGGAGGGACTGGATGGACGGAAGGGCGACGTCGGGCCGGGTGTTGGCGAGGGTGACGACCTTGAGCTTGCGCGGTTGGGGGTCGGACTTCTCGGCGCGGAGCTGGCGGACGAGTCCTTCGATGCGCGTGAGGTGCTCCTCGGAGGCAGTGACGATGAGCCGGCCGGAATCGGGATCGGTGAGGATCCGGGCGTGGGCGGCGGTCGAGGAGGTGCCGGTGGTGGTCTGGGCCCGGTAGAGTTGCTCGACGAGCGGGAGGAGGCGTTTGGCTTCCTCGGGGGAGCCGACCTCGATGAAACGGGTCTGGAGGGCAACGGGCTGGGTGGATCCGGTTTCGAGCTGGGAGACAATGTCGGCGGCGATCTGGACATCGTTCATGGTGCCGGAGACCACGACCGACTGGGAGGCACCGTCGACGGAGATGGAGGCAGTGGTGGAAGGAGAACCGTTGGGGGCGCGTCGGGTGAGGGCCTGGGTGAGGATGGAAGCGACGTTGGTGACCTCGCCAGAGCGCGGGCGGAAGATGCGTGTGAGCTGGACGGAGCCGGACTTGTTGGGAGTCCCGCCGTTCGCGAAGGCGTTGCTGGGGGAAGGGCCGCCCTGGATGGCTCCCTTGTCGACGCGGGCGATGAGCTGTTCGATCTGTTCGAGCTGACCGGGGATGGGAGCGGCGACGATCAGGCGGTTCTGCTGGGAGTCGGGGATGACGCGGGCCTTGGTGGCGGCGTTGGCGGCGGTTTCGTTGGGACCGGCAACGGCAGGAATGGCCTGACGGATGATGTTGGCGAGTTCCTCGGGTTTGACGGTCTGGGGGTAATAGATGCGGACGTCGCCGGCGGCACCGTCCTTCTGCTCGAACTTGTTGATCAGCTGTTCGGCGAGTGCGAGGCGTTCATCGGGCCCGAAGAGGACGAGCGTGCGGGAGGCTTCGTCGTAGACGGCGGTGATGTAGTCCTTGGGATCCGGCGGGAGGACCTCCATCGCCTTCGTGTTCGGATTGAAGGAGGTCCGCTTGGGAGCCGTGGCGACGCCGAAGGTGCGGTTGAGAAGATCGGAGATGATGGCACCGGACGCGTTGAGGAGCGTGTAGGTGCGCATCTGGCGTTCGGCGGATTCCTGGGTGTCGAGGGTGGCCAGGAGGGAGCGGACGCGCTGGATGTTGGCGAGGCGGTCGGTGATGACGAGGCGGCGGCCGCGGCCGAGCGGTGCGACGGCACCGGCGTTCGACAGCATGGGGGTCACGGACTCGGCGACCTCGCGGGCGTCGAGGCCTTCGAGATCGAGGACGACCGTGACGACATCGCCCGGACGGACGTCGCCGGTGGGGTCGGTGCCGCGAAGGATGGGAATGGGAAGGGAACGAAGGTCCTTGAACGGGACCAGTCGGAGCTGGGTGCCGGTATCGAGGAGCATGACCCCCTTCATCGAGAGGATCAGGTTCAGGGTCTCGATGGCCTCCGGGAACGTGTAGGAGGTGGGGTCGTTGTACGAGAGGCTGCCGACGATGTTGGTGTCGGAAAGGAGGGGCTTGCCGGACATCTGGGCGAAGCGTTCGAGGACATCGGAGTACGGGATGCCGTCGAACTGGAACCGGATGTTGCGGGCGGGATTGTTGGTGAGGAGCGCAGGCGTGGCCTGGCCGGAGACGATGATCTCGCGGTTGGGCGTGGGCGCAGTGGGTGCGTTGGGGACGGGTTGGGCGGGGGTCGCTGGCGCCTTGGCGGGTTCAGCGGGGGTCTGGGCCTGGAGGGGCGAGAGGGCGCGGGAGGCGAGGCCGAGGGCGGCGAGCGCGGCGAGGAATGAGGTCGACTTCATGATGCGGGGACGGAAAGGGGTGGAGTGGGTCACGGGTTGCGTGCGAGGGAGGTCGGCAGTTCGGCCGGACCCAGTTTGCGTTTGTCGGCGAAGCTGCGTCCGCGCTCGATGGCCCAGTATTCGGCACCGATGCGGAGGATGA
>JBIKWS010000385.1:0-4653 GCA_044356195.1 Cyanophyceae cyanobacterium | reverse complement strand
CCTGCGGAACCGGTTGGAACTGGAGAAGCAGCGCCTGACGATGAAGTTCACGCGCAACCAGCTGTTCCCGCAGTTGGACCTGCAGGGATCCTTTGGTGTCGCGGGTGCCGATGCGAATCTCGGTCCATCGCTTGACGACATCGAGAGGCGCAACAACCCGAACTTCAGCGCCGGCATCCGGATCGCGATGCCGTTCACGAACAAGCGGGCGCGCAACGAGAATCAGGCCGCCCGCCTTCGGAACGAGCAATTGCTGCTCCGGTTCAAGTCCTTGGAGCAAAACGCCATGGTCGAGATCGAGAACGCCATCCAGGCGGCCGATGCGGCCTTGCAGCGGGTGGCCGCGACCGAAGCCTCCATGGAGTACTCCGAAGCAGCCTTGCAGGCGGAGGAGAAGAAGCTCGAGAACGGCAAGTCGACCAGCTTCATCGTGCTCCAACGCCAGCGCGACTACACCTCGGCCCAGTCCGAGGCCATCCGCGCGAAATCCGATTACAACAAGGCGCTTGCCCGGTTGGCGCAGTCCGAGGGGTTCACCCTCGACAAGTACCAGCTCCGGTTGGAGTTGAAGTGACGGACTGGCGGGCGTGACTCGGATCTGGGGAGTGCGGTAGCGTTCCGCACCGTTGTTCATGAGTGCCGCTCCCTTTGTCCTCACCCGCGTTCCTTCGCTCAAATCGCCGGAGGCATTCCGGCAGCATCTTGCTGGTCTTGGGCTTGAGTTGCCGTGCGATGATGCGCTTCTTGCCGGCGTCGCCTCGCCGCTGACGCAGCCCGTCCGGACCGAGGTCAACGGTCGGATTCCCGGCAACCGTTGGGCGATCCACCCGATGGAAGGCTGGGACGCCACCACCGATGGCAAGCCGACCGCGGAAGTACACCGGCGCTGGCAACGGTTCGGGGAAAGCGGCGCGAAGCTGATCTGGGGCGGCGAGGCCATGGCAGTACGACCCGACGGGCGCGCCAATCCGAACCAGTTGATCCTGTCGTCCGACAACCGCGAGGCCATCGCCGAACTCCGTCGCGGGTTGGTCGCCGCCCACCAGGCGGCGTTTGGCACGACGGACGATCTGGTGGTGGGATTCCAGCTCACCCACTCCGGACGGTTCTGCCGGCCGAACGACAAGAAGCGTCTCGAACCGCGCATCGCCTACCGCCATCCGATTCTGGATCGGAAGTTTCAGATCGATTCAGACGGGCCAGTGCTGTCGGACGATGAGGTCCGGGAGTTGATCCGTGATTTCGTTCGCGCGGCGCGCGTGGCCCATGAAGCCGGAGCCGACTTCGTCGACATCAAGCATTGCCACGGCTACCTCCTGCACGAGTTCCTCGGGGCCCACACACGTCCTGGGCCCTACGGTGGATCTTTCGAGAACCGGACCCGAATCCTGCGTGAGATCGTCGAAGGCATCCGTGCCGACGGCAACTCCATCGCGATCGGGGTTCGGTTGAGCGCCTTCGACCTGGTGCCGTTCCGCCCGGATCCGACGCGGAGCCAACCAGGCAAGCTGGGACCGGGCATTCCCGAGGATTACTCGGCGTGCCTGCCGTATCGATTCGGGTTCGGGATGAACCCCGAGCGCCCCATCGAACCGGACCTCACCGAGACCTTCCGGTTTGCGGAACTTTGCGGGTCCCTCGGAGTCCGGTTGCTCAACCTCAGCGCGGGTTCGCCCTACTACAATCCGCACCTGTTGCGGCCGGCGGCGTACCCGCCAAGCGACGGCTATCAGCCGGCACATGATCCCCTCATCGACGTAGTCCGTCAGATCCAGGCGGTGCGTCAGGTCCGGGCCTGCGCCCCGCGCGACCTGATCGTGGTGGGTTCCGGGTACACCTACCTGCAGGAGTACCTGCCGCATGTCGCCCAGGCGGTCGTGCGCGCCGGGTGGACCGACGTCGTGGGCATGGGACGCATGGTGCTCAGTTATCCCGGGATCCTCGCGGATGCGACCTCGGGCCGACCCGTGGTGTCCCGCGGCATCTGCCGGACCTTCAGCGAATGCACGACGGCCCCGCGCAATGGATTGCCCAGCGGCTGTTATCCGCTCGATCCCTTTTATGTCGCGCGGCCGGAGGCGCAGGTCCTGAAGGAACTCAAGAAGGCAGCGCGCTGATCGCGCCCGATTCTGCGGCTTCCGTTGGGGGAACCCGCACGGTAGGCTTCGGCCATGCAACATTCCCCGGGTTTCCTGAAGCTGGTGCAGGATGCGCAGACGCGCGTACACGAGGTGACGATCGACGTCTTGCGCGAACGTCAGAAAGCCAATGCCGCCCTCGTGCTGATCGACGTGCGCGAGGAAAGCGAATGGACCGCTGGCCATGCGGTTGAAGCCACGCATCTCGGGAAGGGGATCCTGGAACGGGATCTGGAGACGCGCTTCCCGGACAAGGCGGCCGAGATCGTCATGTACTGCGGCGGTGGTTACCGCAGCGCGCTGACGTGCGATGCCGCGCAGAAGATGGGCTACACGAACGTCTCTTCGCTGATCGGGGGCTACAAGGGACTCGTCGCCGCCGGATGGCCCATGACCCGGTGAACCCCGCCGCGCCATGCACATCATCACCGACGAGCGCTGCCTGGAGTATCGGTCACCCGGGCATCCCGAACGTCCCACCCGGGTCAGCCGAACCATTGATCTGCTCAAGACACAGCAGGTGTTGTCGCTGGAATGGGTAAAGCCGGAACTCGCGACCGATGAAGTCCTCCTGCGGGCGCATCCGCAGGCCTACCTGGACCGCCTGTTGGTGGCCGAGGATTTTGACGGGGACACCGCCTTTCATCCAGGTATCGGCGATCACGCCCGACGGGGCGTGGGCGGAGCCTTGAAGGCCCTGGAACTGGCCCGTGCCGGAAAACCCGCGTTCAGCCTGCTGCGTCCTCCCGGTCACCATGCCACCCGCCAATCGGTGATGGGATTCTGTTACCTGGGTTCCATCGCGATCGCTGCGCTCCACGCACGTGCCTCGGGAGTGGAGCGCGTGGGCCTGTTCGATTTCGACGTGCACCACGGCAATGGCACCGAGGACATCGTCAGCGGCAAACCCGGCGTCGTGTTCGCGTCGGTCCACCAGCATCCGTGTTACCCCGGTTCGGGGACGGCGGACGTCGGCGGCAATTGCTTCAACTTTCCCGTTGCCCCGAAAACTCCGCGCGAACAGTGGCGCACCGTCCTGCGCAAGGCACTCGATCGCGTGCTGGAATCGAAGCCGCAGGTCCTCGGAGTTTCGGCGGGCTTCGACGCCTACGTGCGAGATCCGCTGGCGAATGGAACCCTCGAACGGGAGGACTTCCATTGGATCGGCTCGCAGTTGCGCGAAACAAGATTGCCGGTGTTCAGCATCCTGGAAGGCGGCTATAGCCTCGATCTTCCGGACCTCGTCTACCACTACCTGCTCGGCCTCGAGGGCAAGCCGTTCAAGTGAACCTGCATCGCGACAAAAACGCACGATTCCATGATTGAAACACGCATCCTGAACCCGCACTTGCTGGCGCTGTTGGCCCGCGTGCGACACACCAATCGCCTCGTCATCGCCGACGCCATGTTCCCATCGTGGCCGGAGATTCCCGAAGTTGATCTGTCGCTGGTGGCTGGGTTGCCAAGCATTCCCCAGGTATTGGCCGCAATCCGTGCGACCTGGCGACCGGGGGCCGTTTGGATGGCGTCGGAATTCAACCAGCACAATGATGCCGTGATTCGCGCCGAGTTCGCGGAGGCGCTTGGAGCGGGATGCCCGATCGAGTTCGAACCGCACCTGCGCCTCAAGGAACGCGTGCCCGGTGCCACTGGATTGATCCGGACCGGAGAGATGCGGATCTATACCAACGTCGTGATGGAGTCTCGCTGAGGAACGGGTGTCCTCGTCCGTTCGCGCCTGCAGACGGTTCGCGACGGCTTCGTTGGCTTGCGGGGGGCTTTTCTTGGCCATCCGGCCATCGCCTGTCCGGAATAGGAGTTGTCGAACGTCAAGGCGCGTCCAAAGTCGGCGCATGGGAGAGTCGAATCCGGCGTGTGAGGTGGCAGCGAGGCGGCGGTGGATCCTGATGACGTGGGTGGTCTGTCTCGAATTGTGGGCCATGGGTGCCCTTCGGGCATCCAACCCGGCGGCGGAGGTGGACACGGCCCCGTCTCCCGTCGCCCGTGTGGGCTTCGAGGTTTCGATTCCGCCCGGCTTGCGCAACCTTCCCCATGATTCCCGGTTGCTGGTGGTGCTGGCTCCTCCTGGGCGCGGCGAACCACGGGAATCCATCGGTCGGTTGGGTGCGCAGGCCCCGACCCTGATGGGGGTGGATGTTCCCGCGGGTTCGAAGTCGGCGACGGTTCGTGTTGGCGAAGGCGCGGCGGTCTTTCCGTGGCGGGCACTCGGGGAGTTGCCTGCCCGCACGTATGCGGCTCAGGCGGTATTCATGACGAACCGCGACCTGTGGTTCCCGGGAGCCCCAGGGAACCCGTATTCCGAGCCCCGCACGGTTACAGTGGACGTGCGGCAGAAGACATCGATTGCCCTGACTCTGGAAGCAGCGGAGCCTGTCGAGTCCCTCCCAACGGAGGCTGGGTTGGTGCGGTACCGGAAGATACGGTCCGAGAAACTCAGCCGCTTCTGGGGGCGCGACATGTTCCTCCGGGTAGGTGTTGTCCTCCCGCGTTCATG
>JBIKWS010000384.1:0-4661 GCA_044356195.1 Cyanophyceae cyanobacterium | reverse complement strand
GGTCTGCATTCGACGCCGCTTTGGGAGTGGATCCTGTTCGTCTATCTGCTGGGTCATATCCTGTGGATGGCCCACCGCTCGGTGGGTAGCCGACGACGTGAGGAAGCTGTGGTTGTGGGTTCTGGGGGCGCATCTTGACACTGCCCCCACATGCAACGGGGTGGCGACGTCCTCGTCGACGTTCCAGAGCTATTCCCATGGCGATGAGGACATCGCCGCCCCGCATCCTTTCCAACAGGAGGCAGTGTTCTGAGAACTGGTGACTGGCATCTGGGAACTCTCAAGTCCCGCCTCGTCACCTCGTCGACTACGGGCTAAGGATTGTTCGGTTCCCGCGTTGTCGGGGTGAACGATTGAATGATTCCATGAAGACCGAGCTGACAGTTCGCGTGACGCTTCCGCCGAGTTCCCTGCGGTTGGCCGGTGTGATGCCTTGGTGGATGGCACTCGCTGGCCTCCTGATGGTGGTGGGGATGACGGATCCGGTGTTCGCGAGGCGAGCGATCACGGCGGACGCGGGCCGGGAAGGTCCGAAGGAATGGCCGGCGAACACCAACAAACACACGGTGACGATCGTCCGGAGCGCCCGCGATGACGCGGGGCGGGCCTTGATCGCGCGTGCGGAAGGCCTGCAGCCGGATCGGGCGGAGTTGGTGAAGGCGGCGGGCGATGTGACGTTGCCCCGGGAAGGCAAGGTGTGGTGGTTCCGGGAGCAGTTCGGCATCCGTCTTCCGTACGCCGTGACCGGGGATGCAGTGAGCTACTACACCGGCCTGGTGACAGGCTATGGAAAGACGTCGATGAAGCGGTACGCCGAACCGTCGAGCGCCTTGAAGTACACGGCGTCGGTAAAGCGGCAGGAGCGGTTCGAGTTGGATGGCAAGACTTGGCAGAACGTCGACGTCGTCACGCTGAAGCTGGAGTTCCGCCAGTCGTTCTGTGCGTCGGGCACGGAGGCGTTCGGGTTCACGAAGGAACGGACGGTGGTGTTCGATGCGCAAGGCAAGGTGCTGCACGTCTCTGGCGACGGCGTGACGGATGTGCCGGTGATGGCGATCTAGATCCGGTGGCCGTGGACCTGCAGTTTGTGGACGGCTTCAACGAGGTTGTTGGCGTTCAACTTTCGGTAGGCGTTCCGGACATGGCTGCGCAGGGTGTTCTGGCTGATCCCCAGGTGGCTGGCGGCTTCCTTGTACCGCGCCCCGGTGGCGAGTTGTTCCATCACGCGACTCTCACAGCAGGTCAGCATGGAACGCTGGGTGGAGTGGCCCTGGTCTGTCTTGCGGTGGTGCTTCCATACCACCTGCGACGCCTGGTTGCTCAATGGGATGCCTCCCCTCGAAACGTCTGCGATGCGCCGAAGGATTTCCTCGGGACCCTCCGACTTCAGGAGGTAGCCATCGGCACCGCATTGGAGCGCGTACAGGATGGCTTCCGTGCTGGCGTCGTGACTGAGGAGGATGATCGGACACGCGGGATTGGTCGCGCGCAGGCATTGGAGCAGCGACGGAAGGGGGAATCCCGGGATGTCGGGATCAATCAGGAGGACATGGATGCCGAGGCGCTTGAGGAGGGTGACGGGGGTGGAGAGTAAGGAGTCAAAGGTCCCCACGCAGCGCACGTTGTGGGGCCGGCCTGCGGCGTGTTCCTCGATCTCCCCGCGGAATCGGTCATCGGAATCCACGAGGGCGAATCGGACCTCGGGCCGCGCGGGATGGACGATTCCTAGAAGAGGCACCATAGGCGTGCATCCTGCCTCAAGGAGGGTGCCCTGCTGCAACCCTCCTGAGGTCCCGGCATGTCCCGGATGCATGGGACATTTGTCCCACGGTGTGCTGCGGATCCTGACAGTGGTTGTGGTAGGGGAATGGATCACGCGGAGACACGGAGACGCGGAGGGGGCTTAGATGAAGGGGTTGATCACCCTGATGCCGGCGTAGTCCTGTCCATGGTTGAGGTCTTCGGTGATCAGTTGGGTAGCTCCGGAGGCGCGGGCGGCGGCCAGGATCATTGAATCCCAGAACGAGATCTTCCAACGACCCTGTTCCTCCAAGGCGACCTTGAGCAGTGCAAAGGTGTTATCAACGATCGGCCAGGTGCTGAAGTCCTCTATGATCCGTGTGGCATCCGCGTGCGACAGATCGCGCTTCGCAAGGTTGACGTGCATTTCCTGAAGCACTTGGACGCTGATGGCCGTTTCTCCGGGCGAGGTCCAGCCCTGCTTCACCAGTTCGATGGCAATCGCCCGCTTGGCAGGAGCGTCGCGGTCGTAGGCGTAGAGCAGGATGTTTGTGTCGAGAAACCTACTGGCGTTCATGGGTCTGGCGGCGGTTCAAGGGTTTGCCACCGAGCTTGAGTCCCTTCTGAAGCCGTTCCAAAGCGGCTGTGGGAGCGGGAATGGTGGCTTCAGGACGAAGGACCCAGTCGAGGCCAGCCGTCACGAGTTCCTTGAGCGTCGTTCGGCGCTGAGCGGCGGCTATCCTGGCGCGATGAAGGAGGTCGTCCGGAAGATCGATGGTCGTTTTCATGAGCAATATCTACGGTTGTACGGGTAGACCGTCAATCCGATGGAAGGTGGTATGATCGGAAGGATCCCTGCGTTCTCCGCGGCTCCGCGTGAGACAAAAGGAAATGGTGGCGGGGAAAGGTTCACACAGAGACGCGGAGGACGGCGGTTCTTGGGGTGGGAGGCTGTTTTACCCGAGGCGGTATCCTCGACAGGGGAATGCCCGAAGTGGCAGAAGGGATGTGATGCGCAGTCATGAAACATCATCAGCTTGGATCCGGAATCCCTTCTTGGTTTCCGGAGTCATCCTGGTGGTGGGATTGCTGGTGACCGGGTTCGAGGCGCGAACGACATGGAAGGACGCCCGGGATGCGGATCAGCGTCGGTTTGAGGCTGGCTGCGTGTCGATGTGGGAGCGGCTGGAGTCCCAGATCGAGATGCATCAGCACGCGTTGGAGCGGTTCCAGGATTTCACGGAGAACAAATGGCCGGTGGGACTGGGCGAGTGGAACAACTTCGTCCACACCGTGTATCCGGATGTCAACTATGCCGGATTGGCGGAGATCCGGTTCGTGGCATTGTCCTCCAGCCTTTGGCGGAGGCTTATCAAGTGTTCGATCCATCCGGTGATCAAGGAGCGGGGGCACCAAAATTTCTCTGCGCCGGCTGAGGTCGATTCGCCGGCGTCGCGCGAAGTGTTCCTGTGGCAATCCCGGAGGTGGATGCTCCCGAATCGGTGCCAGTCGGTGGATGCGGATCCGGTCCTGCAGTTCGTGATGAGCCGAGCGATGGTGGCCGGACTGGCGCGCGTCACGCCTCCACGGGCGATCGGGGTCGAACGGACTGGCAAGGTCGTGTCTGGGTTTACCTTCGCGATTCCGGCGTACTCCAAAATGTCCGACCTGCCTTCAGATCGTTACTACCACTACGGCGACCACAGTGTCCCCAGCAGGTCGGAAGCATACCTCCGTCGTTGCGAGATGGTGCTGGGATTCACCTTGGGGTCGGTTTCAGTAGATCGGATCATGGCCAACACCTTCGGCACCGGGCCGCAGGAGATCTGCATGGAGCTGCTGGATGTGGATCGAAACGGGGTTAAACGGCCGCTGTTGGAATTCCCACCGGCCTGGGCCGCGACGTGGGGGGCAGGTCCGGACGGCCTCACCTGGGAGCCCACGTTCCGGTCGGAATCCATGCACCCACACTATACTGGCAAGCTGCTGGCGCGGTTTCATTCCACACCGTTGTTCGATCAGCGCTCGACGGCACCGCGTGCCTGGATCGTGTTGTGGATGGGATCGGGGTTGAGCCTGGCCATGTCGACGGTGCTGTGGGTGCAGATGCGGGGACGTGAGCGGGCGACACGACTGGCGTCGGCACTGGATGAGTCGCGTCAGTTGTTGGGTCGGGCCTCGGAGTTGCAGAGCCGCATCAGCCGGGACCTACACGACGGGACGGTGCAATCGTTGTTCGCGATCGAGATGGGGCTGAGCCGTGCGGCGCGTCGGTTGGGAGCGACGGAAGAGGCGAGGATGATCTCGGACGCGATCCGGGAGATGGACGCGATGATCGGGGATTTGCGCGGATTCCTGACGGAGTTGGATCCGGAGATTTCACCGACCCAACCGGCGGTGTCGGCGCTGTCGGTGTTGGCGGATCGGTTGAGGAAGGCGACGTCGCGGGAGGTCGTGTTGGAGGCGGAGGAAGGTGCGGATGCGGGGTTGGGTCAGGTGGCGGTGGTGAACCTGTTGCAGGCGGCTCGGGAGGGGACCAGCAATGCGCTGCGGCATGGCGGAGCCACACGGGTGCGGCTGCGGTTGACGCGGGAATCGGGGGGAAGGGTGCGGTTGAGCATCCGCGATGACGGGAAGGGATTCGTGGTGACGGAGGAGGCATTGCGGACGGGTGGAGGGTTGACGAACCTGAGGCAGCGGGCGGAGAAACTGGGAGGACGGTTGCTGGTGGAGTCGCGGCCCGGTGGTCCGACGGAAATTCATTTCGAGATCTCGACCCATGAATGAGGTGTCCGGGTTGGTGCGGGTGATCGTGGTGGACGATCACCCGGTGGTGGCAGCGGGCGTGCGTGCGTTGCTCGGGGATTATCCCGAGCTGGAGCTCGTCGGGGTGGCCGCATCGGGGCGGGAGGCGATCGATC
>JBIKWS010000383.1:0-4666 GCA_044356195.1 Cyanophyceae cyanobacterium | reverse complement strand
TCAAGGCTTCGGCTTTGCCTTGTCGAAGGCATCTGCCAATGCGCTCAGGCCGCCGGCGTTCTCCCAACCCCGCGCTGGCGGGCGTTGGCCGCCCTGAGGCCGACCAACCGATGAGCCTCCGGGACGTGGCCCGCCGCCCGGCGGTCGCGGGGCCACAGGCGAGGTCCGGTTTTCCCGGGGGGCCGACGTCGGATTCGCCTTCATCGAGAGCGCGATCCGCTTCCTCTCAAGATCCACCTCCACCACGAACACCTGCACCTTCTGCCCGACCTTCACCACTTCCGAAGGATCCTTGATGAACCGATCCGCCAGCTGGCTGACGTGCACCAACCCGTCCTGATGCACCCCGATGTCCACGAAGGCCCCGAACGCCGTCACGTTCGTCACGATGCCCGGCACGCGCATCCCCGGCTTCAGGTCCTCCATCTTGTGGACCCCGTCCGCGAACGCAAACGCTTCGAACTTCTCACGCGGATCGCGCCCGGGCCGCGCCAATTCGTTGAGGATGTCCTGCAACGTGGGCAAACCCAGATCCTCGCTCACGTATTTCTCGGGCTTGATCTTCGCCCGCGCGCCAGCGTCCTTCAGCAGGTCGGCCACTCCACAGCCCAGGTCCCGCGCCATCGTGTCCACCACCGGATACCGCTCCGGATGCACCGCGGAGGAATCCAGGGGATGTTCGCCACCCCGGATCCGCAGGAAGCCCGCACATTGCTCATAGGCCTTCGGTCCAAGACGCGGAACCTGCAGCAGATCCTTGCGCGACTTGAACGGCCCGTTCGCGTCCCGGTGCGCCACGATGTTCGCCGCCAGCGAGGGTCCCAGGCCGGCCACGTAGGAGAGCAATTGCCGGCTCGCCGTGTTCAACTCGACCCCTACCCGGTTCACGCACGACACCACCACGTCATCCAACCCCCGCTTGAGCAGGTTCGCGTCGACGTCGTGCTGGTACTGGCCGACACCGATCGACTTCGGATCCAGCTTCACCAACTCAGCCAACGGATCCATCAGCCGCCGCCCGATGCTCACCGCACCGCGGACGGTGATGTCGTGGTTGGGGAACTCCTCGCGGGCCACCTCGGACGCGGAATAGATCGACGCACCGGACTCGTTCACCAGCACGATCGCAATGGACGCGGGCAACTTGAGCGACCGCACAAACTGCTCCGTCTCCCGGCTCGCCGTGCCATTGCCAATGGCGATGGCCTCGATCTCGAATTTTGCGACCAAGGCCCGGATTGTCGTGCCCGCCTGCTGCGCCTCGTTTGCGGAATGGGTCAGGTGGACAACATCGTTGTGGACCAGCTTCCCTTGGCGATCCAGGCACACGAGCTTGCAACCCGTCCGGAACCCCGGATCGAGCGCGAGCACATTCTTGCTTCCCAACGCCGACGCCAACAGCAACTCACGGAGGTTTTCTGCAAATACGCGGATCGCCTCCGCATCCGCCTTCTTCTTCGATTCCAGCCGGATCTCCGCCTCCATCGAGAATGCCAGCAACCGCTTGTAGCCGTCCTGCACTGCCAAACGCACCTGCTCGCCCGCCGGCTTGCCCGGGGCCTTCACGAAAAGTCCCTCCAACAAAACCAGCGGCCCCTCCTCCGGCGGGTTGATCCGCACCAGCAGGATGCCCTCCGCCTCCCCGCGTCGGATAGCCAGCATGCGATGGCTCGGAATCTTCGCTGCCGGCTCCGTCCAGTCGAAGTAATCCTTGAACTTCGCCCCCTCGGTCTCCTTCCCGGTCAGAACCTTCGACCGCACCGTCGCGTCCGCCCAGAACATCTCCCGCAACCGCGCCCGCGCCGTCGCATCCTCGCTCACCTGTTCCGCGATGATGTCGCGCGCTCCGGCCAGCGCCGCCGCCACGTCCGCCACACCCTTGCCCGCATCGACGAACGCCGCCGCTTCCGCGAGCGGATCCGCCGTGGCCTGCTCCGCGAACAGCTTCACCGAAAGCGGCTCCAACCCTGCCTCACGGGCGATCGTCGCCCGGGTCCGCCGCTTCGGTCGGAATGGCGCGTAGAGATCCTCGAGTGTCGACAGGGAATCCGCCTCCTTCACGGCCTTCGCCAACGCATCCGTCAGCAGGTTGCGCTCCGCCAGGCTCTTCACGATCGCCTCCCGCCGCTGGTCGAGCTCGGCCAACTGCAACAACCGATCCCGGATCGACGTGATCGCCACCTCGTCGAGGCTCTCCGTCGCCTCCTTCCGGTAACGCGCGATGAAGGGGACGGTCCCCCCTTCACCAATCAGGCGCGCTGTGGCGGCAACCTGACGCGGGGCGATGTTCAACTCGGCGGCAATCCGGGCAACGTGGCTTTCGTTCATTTCTGCGGGTTGCGGTCTCTATCCGTTCACCCCATCCCACGCAAGCAGCGGGAGGCTCAAGATTTCGGTTCCAGCGGCGATCCGTAGATCGCCGTCCCAAAGCCATTCCTGGTCACTGCGCCATGTCAGGCTGCACCTGCATCCAGCCTCGCTGCCGATGGAGGGTTTACCAACGGGCCATCCGCTGGTATGCATGGTCGCTAATTCAAGCACGACCAGCCCATATGATCCCCCGAAGGTTCAAAACCAGGTGCCAAGGGTTCTCCCGTCTCGACCTGTTGGCCGTTCTGGCCACCGCCGCACTGCTCGCACTCGTCGCAACGGCCATGGCCAGCACCCATCGGGTGACACCCGAGGTGATCCTCTGTCAGGAAAACCTCCGGCGACTGAGCAAAGGCTGGCATGCCCACGGCACGGACAACACCCTCCTCGCTCGCAATCCCCAACGGACCCGAAGCCACCGTTCCAAACCCACTGACCCCGGATTCCTGGGCTCTCGGATGGCTCGACTGGACCACCACCCCGGACAACACCAACCTGAGCAGGATCCAGGTCCCAGCGTTCGTTCCGTACGTTGGAACCGATACAGGCATCTTCCGTTGTCCCTCCGACCGCTACATCACCCCCGTCCAGCGAAGCCTTGGTTGGCATTACCGGCTCCGCACCTACGCCATGAACAGTCTGGTCCACTCAACCGCTGCCGATGTCTTCTACTCACCTGCCTACGCCCGGTTTCGGACCTTGTCCGATTTCTCCAGTCCCCAGACCACGTGGGTGTTCACCGAGGAGCATCCCGACAGCATGAGCGACCCAAACTTTCTCCCCGCTGACGTTGGCGGTAGATTTATCGACCTTCCCGCGTCGTTCCACGATGGCGGAGCAAACTTCGCTTTCGCGGATGGCCACGTGGAAACCCGTCGATGGTTGAACGCCCGCATCCGGCAACCCGTCAGGGGCATGATGTTCGACCTGTTCACGGTTCCACGCGCTGACCTGGATCTCCGGTGGCTAGACGAACGGACAACCCAACCCTTGCGCTGACACGGAAATCCACCCGGAAATTCGCAACACACTCGTCACCGCGCGCATGAAGCCCTTCCTTGGCGCCCTCCTTTCCGCCGTCTCCTTCCTCGCCACGGCATTCACCCTCTCCGCCCAACAGGGAGTCCCGGCACAGGTGCTGTCCTCCGTTCCTCCTCCGCTTTCGGATGGGGATGCCGCCAGCGGAAGCTCCTTTTCCCCGCTCTCCCGCGGGTCTGGCCGGTTCGTCTTCTTCCTCAGTACCGCCGCCAACCTGACCACCAACGATTTCAACGGCGGCATCCTCGACCTCTACCGTCACGATCTCCAGACCGACACCACCCAACTCGTCAGTGCCCGCGCCGCCGATGGCCGCGCCGGCAACGGCCCCGTCACCGGATTCACTGCCTCCGCCGACGGTCGCTGGGTCGCGTTCTCCAGCCGCGCTTCCGACCTCGTTCCCAACGCCACCACGACAGTCGCCGCACACGAAGGCATCTGGCGTGTCAACCTGAACGGAGGCTCACCCGTCCGCGCTTCCGGCACGCTCCTCGTCGGCAACGCCGCCGCCATCACCCGGACTAAAGGCCCTGTTCTGGCCCTCAACGGACTCCTCCTCGCATTCACCGCCCAAAGCAATGCGGCCGCCGCGGAACGGATCTTCGCGTGGGATGCCGTGCGCGGCGTGACCACCCTGAATGCCCGTCGACAAACGCCCACTCCGGGAACCGAGGAACCAGCAACCGCCTACGCCCCCCTCCTGAGTCCGGATGGCGCGTTGATCGCGTTCGAGACCGACGCCGCCGTCCCCGCCGCCGGCGTCCCGGTGTCCACCGGGCCCCGCCTCTACGTCCGCGAGTTGGCATCCGGCCGGACCTGGACGCCGGCCCCCGACCTTCTCACCGGTTACTCCGACGTCTCGCCGGAATTCGCCCCCGACAGCGGGTCCCTCTTCATCGCGCCACCGTTTGCCCTGCCCGGCGTCGAAGACCACAACGGATCTACCGATGTCTATCAGGTCTCGCCCAGGTTCGAAGACGTCCGCCTCGTCAGCCAGCGGGATCCCGGGCTCGCCAACCGGACGGCCGATGCCCCCAGCCGTCTGGAACCGAACGCATTCAGCGATGACGGACGGTTCATCACCTTCACCAGCGCCGCGAGCAACCTGGTCGATGGCGACCAGAACCTCCGGCGCGATGTCTTCCTCCGCGACCTCGAGGAAGGCGTCCAGGTCCTCGTCAGCGTGGGTCTCGATGGAAAGCCCGCGAACGGCGACTCGCGCCAACCCCGCATATCAGCGTCCGGCACCCGCGTCGCC
>JBIKWS010000655.1:0-3070 GCA_044356195.1 Cyanophyceae cyanobacterium | reverse complement strand
AGGACCAGATCAAGAGCCTGCTTGGGGGTGACAGGATAGGCATGTGGGCAGGTGGTTTCGAGGGCTCACCTGCCTCTGAGGCCCCGCTGGGACTCAGGCCATCATGCCTGAGGAACCCGAGCGGGCGCCCGGGCCGCACGCGTCGGTATCGGGATCGCAATCGGCATCGGAATCGAAAACGACTTGGAGAATGTGGCTCGATCCTGATCCCAATCATCGGATGGGAGCTGCCCTTCGATGCGTCTGGAGAAGCCCCAGGCCAGGGTGTTTGCCATCCGGGTTTCTCCAAAGGTTCACGGGGGGTTGCTGTTTCCTCCGATTGGTGAATGGTTCCCTCAACGCATGCAACCGATGATCCACTCAAGGCGGGGACTTCCGTTCATCCTGGCGAATGGAGAAAAGTCCGTGCGATTGAATGTCCAGCTGCCTGACCGACGTGGATTGAGTTCCGCCCGTCTGGTGGCTTGGGCCTGCCTGGTTTGGGCGTTGATCGGGCTGATTGCGGCTCCTGAATTGGCCGCCGCGGCCGGATCCGGCGGCAAGGGTGGGAACGCAGCCCCCAACGGGGATGCCGGCTGGATCCTGCTCAACATCGAGGATACCACGCCGCCATCCATCCGCTTGGGGGATGCCCATGTGGCGGAGGGTGACACTGGGGTGGTCGAGTTGGTGTTCCCCATCGAGGTTCGCGGACAGTTGCTCACGCCGATCACGCTCGTCTGGGCTACGACCAACGGGACCGCCGTTTTCCCGGATGACTTCGCTGCCAGTTCCGGGTCTGTGTCGATCGCTGCCGGGGTCCGCAACGCCGAGATCCGTGTTCCCGTCGTGACGGACATGATCGAGGAGGTGAACGAGGCGTTCCTCCTGGGAATTGTACTGGGACCGCAATCGACGGGAGCCGCCACGCTCGTGGACCGGACGGCAGCGGGGGTGATCATGAATGACGACGGATTGCGGGACAGGGTCCAACGCTTCGAGTGGAGCGTGTCGTCGGGCGTGAAGCGGCCGGGCGAGCCGATCGCGGTGGAACTGCATGCGATCGATGGCTTCGGTCAGGTGGTCTCCAATTTCTCCGGAAGCGTTTCCCTGGGTGCCGTGCGCTTGGGCGGGCCGACCGATTCGGGGCATCCATCGCCGTTGGTCATCGCGGAAATTCACCACTCCCGCACCGATCAACTTGTCGAGGTCTGGAACACCAGCGGTCAGGATCTGGACATCTCCGGTTGGAAGGTTTGGTTTTATGAGAACTTCCGGTGGCCGCTGCCCATGCAGCCCTTTGTTTTCCCGCCCGGTACGGTGATTCCGGCGAACAGACTGTTCGTTCTTGAGGCAGGACAAAGCCAGGGCGGACTCTCCTTCCTGATTCCTTCACCTCAGTGGGGACCCGCTTGGAATGGTCGGGTGCCGGTCGCCGAGCTTTGCATTGGTGTCCTGCTGCAAAAGGATACTGGAGAAGTTGTGGACTACTTCGGGGCAGGGGGGGCGGATCCTCGGCTTATCCGCGTGCCGGTGGCTCTGGAGCCGTGGGTGTGGAATGGGCTCCCATTCCCGGCCTTGGGTCGGGTGGGTCCGGCGGATGAGGGCCTGGTGTACCAACGGGTTGGGCAGTCGAATCCACGGAACGCCGCCGCCTGGCACCTCGGGATTGGTGAAAGCATCAACCGGTACATGAATCCCACCTTTCTGGACGGCGGTGTGGAGCCAGTGACGCCTGCGGTCGCGATGGGGTTTGTGGATGGCGTCTGGCGGGGATCGATCACGATCGCTGACCCCGCACGCTGGATGAGTCTCTACGTCACCGATGGCGCGGGCCACGTGGGCGTTCACGCTCCGGTGGAGTTCGAGGTGGGCAACGACCTGCGCATCGAGTCCTACACCCTGGGGAGTCCGTTTGTTGGCGGAGGGCAGATGTTTTCACAGCAGATCATCGTGACGAATCCTGGGCCTGCGGCTTCCACGGATGTCCAGCTGAGGCTCGTCATTCCGTACCAGTTCGAGGCGATCCTGGATGTCAACGGCGAGCTGCGGGTGTCCCAGGGAACCGCCCAGGTGGAGCGGGCGATTGGCTCTGCTCCGCCTGTTGTCATGGCGCGGCTTGGCACCCTGGAAGCCGCGCAATCGGCCACCCTCGATCTGCGATTGCTGGCGGATCGTTCGAGCGGAGGTGTTCCAAGGACCACCCGCTTCGTTGCCGAGGTCACCCGTGCGGAGCCAGATCCATCCAGAGCCAACAATTGGGTCGAACGTGTCGTGGAGGCGTCGGAGGCTGCTGCGGCACCACTCCCGGGACGCATTGCCTGGTTGCGGGGTGAAGGCGATGCCAGCGATGCCCTGGGACGGCTTCAAACCACGAACCGGGGCGTCTCCTTCGTTTCCCGCCTGGATCGGCAGGCATTCCAATTCGACGGTGACGGGCGTATCGACATCATGGCTTCGGAGGACCTCGTGCTGCGCCCCGGGCAATCCAACGCATTGACCGTGAGCCTGTGGATGCGCACACCGCCTTCGACCCGGTCGCGGATGGTCCTCCTTGAGACCGAGGCGGACGGATCCATGCCGGGATGGTCTCTCCAATTGCAACAGGGACTCCCCATGCTCGTCGTTGGCACCGTGACCCGGCAGGCCCGGAGTACTGTCAGGGACATGCGGGACGGCCGCTGGCACTTGATTTCCTTCCAGATTGCCCTCACGCCGACACCCTGGATCGACATTGAGGTGGATCTGGACTTGTTCGGCTCGTCTCCTGTGGGGCTTTCTGCCGACGTTGCCATTGGAGGAACCGGCAGGGCTTGGCTCGGGGGCGGAGCGGACGGCGATGGCTTTGTTGGCGAGTTGGATGAGGTCACTGTGGCTCGAGGAATCCGGCGGATGGCAACCGCAGGAACACTGTTCCGCCGCGAATATCAGGCCGGAGCCCGCGGAACGGCGGAATCAGTCCTTGAAACCGAGATCACCCGCTTTGGAACGGATGGCCAATTGGCCAGCGCGGTGGCAGGCCGTCCCTACACGCTCACCTATCGGATCCGCAACACTGGATGGATGAACTCCGGGGACGTTCGCGCAGGGC
>JBIKWS010000382.1:0-4679 GCA_044356195.1 Cyanophyceae cyanobacterium | reverse complement strand
ACGCTCATCGATTCCGAGCGGACCTTCGAACTGTTCGACCAAGGCGTGGAGTTGGCCACGGGACAGGTGTGGGAGCGACGGGTGGTGGTGTCGGATGGGGAACCGTTGAAGGTGACGTTGGCGTACACGGATGTTCCTGGGCTGCCGGCGGCCATTCCGGCGCTGGTGAACGACTTGGATCTCGAGGTTATTTCACCCGCGGGCCTGCTGTACCGCGGGAACTCGTTTGCGGAAGGCGAGTCGACACCCGAGACCCCGCTGGGTGATCGCATCAACAATGTCGAGGGCGTGCATCTCGCGTCCCCACCGTCCGGTGAATGGATCGTCCGGGTGCGCGGTGTGAACGTGGTCCAGGACATCCGGAGGCGCGCGGGCACGGTGGCGCAGGACTTTGCGGTGGTGGTTTCCGGGCAGTTGCCAGAACCGGGCGAAGGCGTGTTGTCGTGGGATCGCGGTGCGTTCCGGGTGCCGTCGACGGCGACGGTGCGGTTGCTGGATGACGGGTTGCGTGGGCAGTCGACGGCGACCGTCCGGTTGTTGGCGGGGAACTCGACGAACTCGTTGACGCTGACCCTCCGGGCGACGACGGCACCCAACCAGTTCACGGGGTCGGTTCAGTTGGTAAGCGGCCCGGCGGGTGCGGGGCAGCTTCAGGTGGTGGACGGCGATGTGCTGCGGGCGGTCTACACGGATGCCCTACCGGCGGGATTGCGCGAGGCGCAAGCCACGATCGACAACGCGCCGCCGGGGATCTCGGATGTCGTGACACTGGCCCAGTTTGGTCGGGTCAACATCCGGTGGCTGGCGAGCGAGCCTTCGACGTCGAGGGTCTATTACGGCACCACCAACGCGGTGACGAACGTGGTGGAGGATCTGGCGTACCGGACGGCGGCGCGGCTGGAATTGCCGTCGTTGGAACCCGGCAATACGTACTTCCTGCGGGTGGTTGCCACGGATCGCGCCGGAAACAGCGCCACGAACGACAACGGCGGATTCTATCACCGGGTGGTCGCGCCACGTCCGGCAACCGCGCTGCTCGTCTACACCCCGGAGGCCATCTTCACGGAGTTGTTGGCGGAGACGCCCTATCCGGGGATCGAGACGTGGACGTCCACGTTGGATGCCCTCGGCATCGAGTACGAGGTGTGGGATACGGCGGAACGGGGCATCGCGCCGACGGCGGAGCAGCTGAAGCTCTATCGATTGGTCCTGTGGCGCCCGGAGGAATTGCAGGCCCCGCCGCCGGGCATCCTGTCCGCCATGTCCGGGTACATGGCGGCGGGCGGTTCCCTGTTTGTGTCGTCGTTTGACCTGCTGACGCGGCTGAAGGAACTGAACCAGACCGCGTTCTCGGTTGGGACGCTGAAGGTGTCCTCGTTCCAGGAGGATTTCGGAGCCGTGCAGGTGACTTCGGTACCCGGTGACCCGGTGGGATCGGGAGCACAGGTGGACCTGGACTACTCGGAGTTTCCGAGCGGTTTCCTCATCGATATCCTGGGAATCGTCTGGGAGACGGGGCCCGACTCCCTGCAACTCTCGACGAATGCGGCGCCGGTGTTCGTACAGGAAGACGGGCGGATCGTAGGGCTCCGGTATCCGCGGACCGGCCAGGATGGGGTGGGCCGGTTGGTGTATCTGTCGTTCGCGCTGGAGTCATTGCCTGCGGGCGCTCCCGCACCGAACAACCGGGCCACGGTGCTGGGCAACGCCTTGGAATTCCTGATTCCCGGATTGCAGGGGTTGTCGACGGTCGCGCTCAGCAGTGATGCCTTCACGGTGCCGGGGTCGGGGACGATCGAGGTGTCCGATTTCCAACGTTCGCCGGAGCCTTTCGTGGAGGTGACGATGACCACCACCACTTCGCCGACGCCTTCGGTGGTGGAGTGTTATCAGACGCCGGTACGCGGGGTGTTCCGCGGGCGGTTCGTGTTGCAGCCTCCCGTGACTGCCGGTCCCGCCGGGGATCCGCCCCCCGTGCCCGGAGCCCCGACGCGGGTGGCGGCGCGCAATGGGGACAACATCGAAGTCCGCTACGCCGGGTCCGCGGGACGCGCGATCGTGACGACTGCCCGTGTGGACACGGTGCCGCCGAAGCTTTCGGGGCTCGTCGTGGAACCGGCCTACAATGAAGCGGTGCTGTTCTGGGATACGGACAAGGCCACCGACGCACTGGTGCGATTTGGCGAAGGTGGCGGCGACGAGACCTTCCTGACGCGGACGGCCTACGCGGCGGAGATCGGTGGATCGCATGAGGTGCTGATCAAGGGATTGGTGCCCGACCGGACTTATTTTTTCGTGATCAGCAGTCGGGATTCCGCAGGGAATGTGGGAACCGACAACAATGGCGGGAAGCTCTACACGTTCCGCACGCTGAAGCCGGTGACCCCGCCTTGGTTGGACGACCTGGAGAGCGGTTACGAGGGCTGGGCCGTGTATGATGATGACTCGGTGCTGGGGGGCGGTGGCGACGACGAGGACGAGGGCGGGGGCGGATTCGCCGTCTCTGGTTGGGCGTATGGCACGCCTCAGAACCGGTACGGTGTCGAGGCGCACAGTGGAGAAAACTGCTGGGGGACAAACCTCGGCGGTGCCGACGTGGACTTCGCGATCACCGACTTGATCTCGCCCGCGGTGAGCCTGGTGGGTGGCAACCGCGCGCGGCTGACCTTCTGGCATCAGTTTGATTTTTCGACCCCTGAGGACGCGGGCGATGACGAGTTCGGAGACCTGACGATCGAGGCAGCGCAGGTGGCGGTGTCCACCGATGACGGGGCGACCTGGCGGGCGTTGTACTTGAATCAGGAGGAGGCCACGGACGGATGGGTGGAGGAATCCCTCGATCTGACACCGTTCCTGGGGCAGGTGGTCCGATTCCGGTTCAACTACCAGATGTTTGCGTTCAACTCGCGGGATCGGTTGGGGTGGTTGATCGACGACGTGGGCGTGGAGATGACCACTGTGGGCGAGACCGGTCTCGTCGTGTCGAACAACCTCGCCCAGGCGCGGTTCGTGGTCGCGGGGGGCACCAATTCATGGGTGGCCGAGGGAACCACCTGGCGCACGAACCTGCCCTCGGGCGAGTACACCATTTCCTGGGCACCGGTCCGCTTCTACCAGGCACCGTCGCCGCAGGCCTTCCGGATCGGCGGAGGCACGAACCTCACGGTGGTCCGCGGTGTCTTTGGATTCACGGACGTGAACAACAACGGCCTTTCCGATCCGTGGGAGACGCGCCACTTCGGCGGATTGCTGACAACACCCGCCACCGGCGATCGTGATGGCGATGGCGCCAGCGAGCGGATGGAATTCCAGGCGGGGACGGATCCCACCGACCGTACGAGTGCCTTGGTCCTGCTGACGCCGCGGGAACTGCCGAACCGGACGGTGGAGATCGAGTGGACCACCACCGTCGGACGGGAATACGTGCTCGAAGTGTCGACCGACCTGGCGACGTGGCAGGCGTTCTCGTCGCCCGCCCGCGGCGACGGCGACAACATGCGGGTGACCCTGCCGGCGTTGGATCCGCGGTTGACCTATCTGTTCCGCGTGCGGGTCACGCCGTGAGGCCGGGATTGAACGGCGGGCGTTTCCATTCTGTCCTGAGAAGTGGTTGGACGAATCCGATCTTCGGCCGACTCTCCCTCAGCCAAACAGGATCGCCCTCGGCATCATGAATTACGCTCACTGGATCCGTCACTTTCAGGTGAACCGAAACCACCGGCCTGAACCGGACTGGGGGGCGGCGTTCTCCATGGAGGAAAACAAGAGGGTCGCCCTCGCCAAAACCCTGGCGGAGTACCAACTGGGAGACGGCGGCGGCGAATGTCGCCTCATCGGGTTCGATGCAGATTCGGCGCGAGCGGTGCATCCCGATGCCGCGGAGGTCATCGACCTCTGGTTCCGGGAGGAAGCCGAGCACTCCCGGTTGCTGGGGTTTGCCCTACGGCGTGTGCGTGGTGAATTCATCCAGACCACGTTCGGGTTCCGCTGGTTCAACCGCATCCGTCGCTGGTTTGGGGCGCAATTCGAGATGCTCGTGCTGCTGGTCGTCGAGATCGTAAGCACCGGGTATTACCGGCTCGTCCAACGCCACTGCGGCGATGCTCCCATTGCTGCCATGTGTGGGCTTATCTTACGGGACGAAGCGGGCCACATCATCTTCCATCGCGACCGCCTTGCGGAGAAGAGCTCGGATTGGTCCTGCGGGTGGCGGGGACTCGCGATTCACGGGCTCACCGCTGGGTGTACCGGTTTTCTCTGGCTGACGCACGGGCGTTGGCTTCGCACCCTGGGTGGATCGCTCGGGGAGTTGCGTGCCGAGGTCCGATTGGAGAAGCGTGCGTTCCTCGCATCGGTGGCCCGTTGCCGCAAAGCGGGCCTCCCGAAGGGCTCCGGGGCTGCTCTTCTGGCTCCCTGAACGCCCTTGCGGACCTCCTGTTGCATCTATCCATGAGGTGTGGGCGCATCTTGACACTGCCCCCCGCATGGAACGGGGTGGCGACGACCTCGTCGCCGTTCCAAAGCTGTTTCCAAGGCGATCCGGACATCGCCGCCCCGAATCCTTTCCCAAAAGGGTAGTGTCAAGATTCGCCGATGGGGCGCTTCTCTGGCGGAATCGCATTGCGTGCGCCAACGGTCCGACCCAGCGGTTGCCGGTGATGATGCAAAGCGGGCCCCAG
>JBIKWS010000381.1:0-4680 GCA_044356195.1 Cyanophyceae cyanobacterium | reverse complement strand
GCCGTCCCCCTCCTTCAGGGCGTGCATCTTCGTCACCATGGAGGCGAACTCATCGACGTTCAGTTTGTTGATGGCGGCCACCTTGCGGATCATTTCCTGATCGCTGCCGTAATGCGTCTGCGAATGGTGCTGGTCGGAGAATCCCAGCTCGGGGTAGGACGCGCCGTTGGGCCGGGAAGTGATGAAGGTGCTGACTCGCGTGGTGTCGGTCTGGAAGGCGAGGACGGTCAGGTCGCACATGACCTGCATGTACTCACTGCGCTTGTCGCCTTCGGGAATCTTCACCTCGATGGGTGCCGAGTCGTTGGCGTGGCGTCTGGAGGGGGCGACGCCGTTCTTCTCGAGGGCCGCTTCCTGTTGGCGGGATTCGATGGCGGCGATGCGGCGTTCCACCGAGCGCACGCTGTCGAGGTATTCGTCGAGCTTCTGTTGGTCTCCCCGGCCGAGGGTGCGGCGCAGGTCGCGGGCGCCGCCGAGCACCCGGTCGAGCATCTGGCGGTCTAGCGGATTGGCCTCGGTGACCTTGCCTTCCTTGCCGCGCTTGCCGAAGAGCCGGTTCAACACATTGCGGGGATCGGTCTCGGCCTGCACCGGTTGCGTGGGCGAGCGGAAGCTGCAGTGATTGTAGTAACCCTCATGCAGGCCTTCCTGATTCTCCTTCCAGGTCTGGGGCATGGTCGCCAGTTCGAGCGAAGGGAGCAGGGTCTGGGCGCCGACGTAGTTGGCCATGATCTGGTCGGCGGAAATGGAGATGTTGATGCGGTCGCGCGAATCGGGGTCGGGCAGCCGTGCGGTGAGCCACGTGGACAACTCCAATGCATGCGGGGCACCGCCGAAGGGTTCGGTGGGCACGCCCGAGATGCCCTTCATCATGAGGCACTGATCCATGATCGGTTTGAGCGACTGGATGATGGGCGGCGGCGAGTTGAGGAACTCCTCCTGAGTCCTGGGCCAGAACTGGTCCATGATGACCCCGTGCGGCATGTACATGAATGCCAGGCGCACCGGTGGCTTGGGGGATTTCGTGCCGGCCGCCCAGCCGCGGGAATCAAGGAATGGCAGTGCGAGGGAGACCCCCACGCCTTTCAGGAAGGAGCGGCGATCCACGATGGACGGGTGATTCATGGCATTCATGGCGGTGCTCTTCGGTTTCTGGATCGGGGTCATTCTTCGACTCTGCGGTGGGTGAAAAGGTAACTGGCGATGACCTCGGTGAGGATTGTCCTCACCTTGTACTCGTCTCCGGCAATCCGGGCCATCAATTGGTCGATGACGACTTCATCGTAACCTTCCAGCGGTCGCCCGAGCGCGTAAGCCATGAACCGTTCGGTCAGGTTCCGGGCGATGTCGGACTCACGCCCTGCGAGGAGGCGCTTCAATTCCGCAGGGTTGGAGAAGGCGGTTCCGGTGGGAAGTTTTCCGGCGGAGTCGATCGCGACCCCGGCTTCATTCTTGTCACGCCAGCGGCCGATGGCGTCGAAGTTCTCCAGGCCGAAACCGATCGGGTCGAGCGTCCGATGGCAGTTGGCGCAGACGGGATTCTTCGTATGGAGTTCGGTCCGTTGCCTTAGGGTCAGACCTTGCACGCTTTTCGGTTCCTGCGTGTCGAGCGCGGGAATGTCGGGCGGGGGCGGCGGCACGCGTTCACCGAGGAGCTGCTCCAGTACCCAGACGCCCCGACGAACAGGACTGGTCCGGGTGGGGAATGATGTCGCGGCGAGTGTGGCTGACATGCCCAGGATGCCGCCCCGGTTGGGGTTCTCCAGTTTGACCCGGCGCATTTTGGGACCCTTGACGGAGGACCCGAGGCCATACAACTCGGCGAGCGGCTGATTCAGGAAGGTATAATCGCTGTCCACGAACCGGATGGCCTGTTGGTTCTTGTGGACGATGCTTTCGAAGAACAGTCGGGCCTCTTGCATCATCGCCTCGCGCAATGCCGGCGTCATCTGGGGGAACAGGGCGGGATCGAAGACCTGGCGCTCCAGGTCGTTCACCCGGAGCCACTGGGCGCCGAAGCCGTCGAAGAGCGCCCGGGCGCGTGGGTGAAGCAGGAGGCGCTTCGTCTGGGCCCGCAGTACCTTCGGCGTGTGCAGTTCGCCCTTGTCAGCGAGGGCGGACAGTTCGGCGTCGGGCGGGGCGGACCACAACAGATAGGAGAGGCGCGCCGCGAGATGGTGATCGTCCAAAGGGACGATCGGTGCGCTGGGTTCGGCCTCTCTCGCTGGGGCGATGAAGAGGAACTGCGGAGAGACCAGGACCGCCTTGAGCATCAAGCCCAGCGATGCCGTGACATCAAGCCCCTTCCCGCGGGCGAGTTCGAAGACGTCCACGAGAACGTCCAGCTCCGCCTCGGTGGGTGGACGCCGGTAGGCGTCGCGAGCCAGGGAGCGCGCCACCCGTCGGGCGACCTGGCGAAGGTCGGTGCCCTGGGGTGGTTTCCTGCCAAAGAGCCGCCTTTGGACTGCGGTCGGCGGCTTTCCTTCGGGGGCGACGATCTGTCCGACAACGTCGTTGGCGACCTCGAGGAACAGTTCCGAATGCAGCGGGGAGATCGAGTTGAGGTAGCCCTCGCCGACGACTTCCTCCGGAAGGCTGTCGGCGATCGACGGGTTGACGCCGTACAGATCGTGCAGCGTGTTGGCGTATTCGACCTTGGACAGCCGGCGCATGACGAACGGGCCGGGACTTCTTGGACTCAGGTGTTTCAGCTTGCCGATCCACTCGATGAACCGGAGGCGTTCCGCGTCGGTGGGTTGCTTGGCCGCATCCTCCGGCGGCATGTCGTGCACCTTCACGTTCGCGACGGCCTTCTTCCAATGCAGGAACGCGGTGCCGCGACCGGGATCCTTCAGATCGACCTCGAAGTTGATGTTCGCCTTGGCGCGACCGCCGCCGTGGCACTTCGTGCAGTAGGTCTTCACGAAGGGCTCCACGTTCTCCTTGAAGGTCTTCCTGGCGTCGGCGCGGAGTGCCGCCTCATCCGCGCTCGCTTGGTCGGATTCCGCGAGGCACGGCGAGACCAAGGACAAGACCAAGGCACAGCCCAGAGCCGCGGTCCGCGCGGCTACAAGCTGGACAAGGCGTGATGGCTGCATTTCCGGCATCCAACCACGGCTGCCGGGAGAATGGAATGAAGAGAATGCGCTCGGTCCAGCACCGGGTGCATCCCGACAGGGCTTTGATTGAGAAGGGCAACGGGGTGGCGATGTCCTCATCGCCTTGGGAATGGATCTGGAACGGCGACGAGGACGTCGCCACCCCGTTCCTTACGGGGGTGGGCGACGCTGTTGGTTGCGGGTGCTGCGGTGGGTGCGCTGTCGGCGAACGAAGGGATCGAGCGCGGTGAGATGGCGGGGTACCTGTTGGTTCCGAACGAGAAAGTGCCGGCGGGCTTCAATGCGGGTTTCTCGGTCGGGTTGTCAGGGGGGCAAATGGGACCCGGATCGGTGACCCTGCGGGCGTGACGGGTGGTCTGGTCGGCGAGGACTCAGGTTGACAGGGCGATGAGGCCGATGCGGTGCAGCCATTCCAGGACCAGGACCGTGACGGGGGCGTACGCGCCCCACAGGATCACTGCATCCAGGTCGCGCGCCATGTTCCGGCCGCGGGCCGCCCAGGCGGCCAGGATGCCCAAGGCGATGGTGGCTAGCCAAAGCGGCCAGTGGGCGGCCATCGCCGTGCCAAGGACCGAGGTCTGGACGGGCAGTTTACCGCGGTAGATGGCCAGCAGGGTTGGAGCCGCGGACAATGCGAAGCCCACCGCGCTCAGGGCCGACGCCAAGCCGGCCGCCAGTGCCAGCGTCCGGGCGAGCGCGTTGCGCCACCATCCAAACGCCGGGCGGACCAGGGTCGGAGCGATGAGGGTGGTGATGGCGATGCCGGCAACCGCCACCGGAATTCCGACGAGGCCAAGCATCACCGCCATGGATCCCGCGGCACCCAGTACGGTGAGGATGAACCCCGAGAAGGCTGTGATTGGCAGCCGCAGTCCTGGCCAGCCATCGGGTCTGGGTGTTGGCGAGGTGGTCGTATCCAACGAGGCAACGGATAAGGATTTCACGCGCCCAGCCTTACCGGAAGGGGCCACTGGTCCGTAAATCGATTAATCATTCCGTGCATCGGCCAAAGCGATGGCCCGACTCGCAAGTTGTCATTGATCTCGCCGGTCGGCCGAGGCCGGTTCACGCTCCCATCATGAGTTCGAACTCCCTGAAGCGAAGATTCCGGCGGAGGTGGGCAACGCTGTTGGTTGCGGGTGTTGCGGTCGGTGCGATGTCGGCGGCCGAACGGATCGAGCGCGGTGAGATGGCAGGGTACCTTTTGGTTCCGAACGAGAAGGTGCCGGCGACCTTCAACGCGGGTTTCTCGATGTATGTGGCGGCGTGGCCGCTGGTGAAGACCTATCCAGGTTCGCGCTTTCAGACGGGGTTGTTCGGCACGTGGATGTTCGCGCAGTTGGATGCCAAGCCGGACTTCAAGCTGTATTCGGACATCGAGGGCGGATTGGGGTGGTGGCGCGACACGCGGTTCGCGACCGAGACCCCTAAGTTCATCATGGGTGGCGTGGCGCCGAACTTCAGTGAATGGGCCAACGGGCCCGGGGCAGGGAAGGGGCGCGACTGGAACAAGCCGAGCGGCAAGTATGGTGTGGCCCAGTTGAGTCCGTGGGTGCTGTGG
>JBIKWS010000380.1:0-4681 GCA_044356195.1 Cyanophyceae cyanobacterium | reverse complement strand
CCAGGCCGCCTTGGCCTGCGGGCTGACACCGCCCAGCACAGCCTCACGGAGGACGGCATCCGTGGGACGCTGTCCGTCGGTGTATATGATCCAGCCGCCGCCCCGGGATTTGAACGCTTCCTCCAATTTCTGGCTGGCCGCTCCGACATCCGCCGAGACCTGCACGACGGCGTCAAAGTGCTTGAGCGATGCCTCGGTCACCTGAGTGACGTCGGAGCGGTGGTCGAAGTAGATGGCCTCGGGTGCCAGGGTCTGGCCTGGAAGGTAGACGTAGTTGGTGCGACCGCCGGGGCCGCGCGAGGATGCGGCCGAGTCGCCGGTGCCCAGGTACAACACGCGCAACGGACGATCCATGGCGGGCGCCGCCACGAGTTGCAAGGCCGTGATTCCGCCCACGAGGAGCGGCAGGACCGTTTTCAGATGCTGGGTGATCATTTGCTGCTGGAGGTGAAGATGCGTTGGGAGAAATGAAACAAGGCCTTCTTCCAGTGCTGGAAGTCGTGGGCGTGTTCGTCCACGTGCCACACATGCGGGACGTTCTTTTCCTTGAGATGGGCATGGACGCCCTGGCTGATGCGGATGAGCCCGTCCTTGTGGCCGCACGAGACGTACAGAAGCTTCAACTGCGACTTCGCCTTGTCCGGATCGGGCACGAGTTCCGCCGCCGGTTTCGTGTTCGGCGCGGAAGAGAAGCCGCCGACCCACGCAAAGGTGTCGAGGTTCCCCAACCCGAAGTTCAACGACTGGCCGCCGCCCATGGAGAGACCGGCCAGTGCCCGACTCTCGCGGTCAACCTTCACAGAGTACTTCGACTGGACGAACGGGATCAGGCTACCAAGCATGTCCTGGTCGAAGACCCCGAACGCCGCTGCGGTGGCCATGGGGTTGGAGCCCGCTCGGTCATCCGCCTGTGCCCGACCATTGGGCATCACGATGATCATCGGCACGGCCTTCTTGTCCGCGATGAGGTTGTCGAGGATGACATTGGGCTGACCGCCACGCCGCCATTCCTCTTCGTCGCCGCCAATGCCATGGAGCAGGTACAGCACGGGATACTTCTGATCGGCCGAGTAACCGGGCGGCGTATAGACGAGGGCCTTGCGTTTGGTACCGACGGATTTCGAGTCGTATTCCACCATCTCAAGGTTGCCGCGGGCGATTCCCTCGCGTGCCTGATCAAAGCCAACAGGCGCATCCGGGAAGGCGGCCTTGTCGTCCGGGCCCAGTTCGATGGGTCCGCCAAATCCACCCCGCCTGGGTCGCGGAGCCGCGGCGCCGGCGGTAGGCGCTGCCGGAGGGGCTCCAATGCGCGGGGCGACGGACTCCTGGGCGCCGGTCAGGTCGGCCCCATGCATGGCCGCCGCAAGGCTGACCAGCGACAGTGTGGTGAGGAGGATGGGTTTCATGTGCGTGGGAGTGAAACGGATGAAATGAAGAGATCGATGTGAGGTGGATAGCGTCGTTCAGTCCTTGAACAGGAGCGGGGCGAATTCCCGCAGGCTGCGCCGCCAAGTCTGCCATTCGTGGGCCGTCTCCTGGGAAACATAGAAGTGGCTGTTGATGCCGGCGGCCTTGAGCGCATCCGCATCGGCCTTGGGGTTGCCGACACGGTTGTTGCCCAGTTCCTTGCTGCCGTAGCTGACGAAGACCAGCTTGTTCTTCGCCTTGAACGCCGCCATGTCGGTGATGTTCGTCACCCCGATGCTGCCGCCGCTGAAGACCCCGATGTGGGAGAATGTGTCGAGGTTCCGCAGGGTGATCATGCGCGTCTCCATGCCGCCCATCGAAAGACCAGCCATGGCACGATGCGGCTGGTCGGCCAGCGTGCGGAAGTTGGCGTCCACGAATGGAATCAATTCCTTCACCAGCACCGTCTCGAAGGGGCCAATGTCAAAGTTCCGCATGCCGCCCATCCGGGTCTCGTTCGTCATGCCATAGATCATCACGATGATGATCGGGCGGGCTTTGTTCTCCGCGATCAGGTTGTCCATGATCTCGCGGGCCCGTCCTTGCACGCCCCATCCGTATTCGTTCTCTCCCCAACCGTGCTGGAGGTAGAGCACCGGATACCGCTTGTCCGGATTCTGGTCATAGCCAGGCGGCGTATAGACGAACGCGCGTCGCATGGTCGCCGTGCTCGGCGAGTGGAAGTACAGCTCGCGCAATTGACCCTGCGGCACGTTCTTCAAGGTGTATGTGGCCTCGTCCTTGGCCGGGATCTCGACGGCGCTGCCCCAGCGCTGGGCACCAAAGAACATCCGGCTGTTCGGATCGGGCACCTCTGCACCGTCAATGGAGAGGGTGTAGTAGTGGAAGCCCTCGTCCAACGGACGGGTGTGGCCATACCAGGCTCCGTCCTCTCCTTTGGTGAACACGCTGCTGTCGCGAAAGCTGACGCCCACAACCCGGGCATTTGTTGCCGCGATGCGGAACTTCACCCGACCCTCGGAATTGACCTTGGGATAGTCCTTGCCCGGCTGGTTCGACGACGCGGGCTTCCAGTCATCCACCGGGGCGTTGGTCTGGGCGAATCCGAGATGTCCAGCAAACACCGACAAAAACAGGACGAGTAGGAGTCTGACTTTCATGAAAGAGGCGTACCGGGGTGACCAGCGAAAGCGGGTTTGGTTTCAATGGAGTGTCGGCGACGGGGGATCGGTCTGGGGTTTGCGATCTGAAAAAGGAACCGGAGCTCCCCATCGCTGAGCGCGTGGTCGAACACTCCGCTGAAGTTACGGAGGAGGAACAGGTCGTCGCCCTCCCTGCCCCGCTCACGGCGCCTCCGCCACCCGACACAGCCTGCCGGTCCGGCTGGGGGATTTCTCGTCGAACCAGAGGGTTGGAGAGGTCACTTCGCTGTGAAAGCGCTACCAGGCCTCCGCGCCAGAAGCGCCAACCCCAACATCGTCAGCGCTCCATTGAGCAGGAGCAGTTCGGTCCCGAACTTGTACCCCCCCAGCCAGGCCGCCGAGTGCTGGGACAACTCCCAGCAGATCACCGGTGATGCCACACAGACGACCGGCACCCAGGGGCCACCCACCCGGACGCGAGTGACAAGGCCCAGGGCGAACAACCCCAACAATGGCCCGTACGTGAAGGAGGCCAGTTTGAAGACCAGATCAATCACCGCCATGGTCCCGGCCGCCTTGAACCCGACGATCACCCAAAGGAGCAGCACGGAGAACCCGAAGTGGACCCAACGCCGGCGTCGGTCCTTGTCCGCCGTGCTCAGGTCATTGCGGTGTTCGAGCCCGAGGAAATCGAAACAGAAGGAGGTGGTCAGGGTGGTGAGCACCGAGTCCGCGCTGTTGAAAGTCGCCGCCGTCAACCCCAGCACGAAGACCACTGCCGCAGCCGTGCCGAGATGCTGCAGCGCCAACGTCGGAAACAATTGATCGGTGGCCGTCGGAATCGCCACTCCCCGTTCCTTGGCGTAGGCGAACAGCAGGACGCCCAGCGACAGGAAGAACAGGTTCACCGGCACCTGCACCAGCGCGAACGAATACAGGTTCTTCTTCGCAGTGCCCGGAGTCGGACAGGAGAGGCTCTTCTGCATGTTGTTCTGGTCAAGACCAGTCATCACCAGGGTGATGGCTGCCCCGCTCAGGAACTGCTTCCAGAAGTATCCGGGCGACCGCCAATCCCAATTGAACACCCCGGACATCTCGCTTTCCCAGACCCGTGTGATCATCCCGCCCACGCCCAATCCGAGGTCCTGCCCGATGATCACCACGCTCAGCACCACCCCGAGTACGAGAAACAGGCTTTGGAACGAGTCCGTCCACACCAGTGTCCGGATGCCCCCCTTCAGCGTGTAGGCCAACATCAGCAGGATGATCACGCCCACGGTGACGAAGAACGGCACGCCCAGGCCCTTGAACACGAATTCCTGAAACACGTTCGCCGCCAGATACAGTCGGGCCGCAGCCCCCAGCATCCGTGACAAAAGGAAGAATCCCGAGCCCGTCTTCTGCGCCACCGTTCCGAACCGTTCCCCAAGGAAGCCGTAGATCGAGGTGAGGTTCAGTCGGTAATACATCGGGATCAGCACCTCGGCGATCAGCGCGTATCCGAGCACGTAACCGAGCACCATCTGGAAGTATCCGAAGTGGTCGACCGCCACCTTTCCCGGGACCGAGATATAAGTCACCCCGGACAGGGAATCCCCGATCAGCCCGAAGGCCACCACATACCACCGCGACTGCCGGTTCCCGAGGAAGTAACCCGCCGCATCCGCCTTGCGCCCCGTCCACCAGGCAATGGTGCACAATGCCCCGAAATAGGCTCCCGCAACCGCCAGTATCAGCCAAGGTGTCATGATCGCCGGCTCATCCCACGGCCACTCACCAGGTCGCCACGCTCTCCGCGCGCATGACGCGATCCACGACTTCACCCCAGTCCGTGACCTCATCCAGGCGGATGACCTCCACCGGGTGTCCGGCAGCCTGCTGGGCGGCGATAAGGTCCCGGACCATCTCGTCGGGCGGACCATTCAGGAGGTGAAGCAGGGTCTTCATCGGAATCCAGGTTCAGAATCTCAGCACGGAGGTCGCCTCGGCACATCGCTTCGCGAGTTCCACATCATCCAATGCCGCGAACGGAGCCGTCGCCTCTCCCAGATCTGAAATCTCGGCGGCACCTGCCTGCACCCACACCGGATGGCCCCAGTCACGGATGATCG
>JBIKWS010000379.1:0-4701 GCA_044356195.1 Cyanophyceae cyanobacterium | reverse complement strand
GCGGGGGGGCGGCGGGTTGGTGGGTGTGACCGGGGCGGGAGGGCGGACGAGCCCGAGCTTGATCTCGAGGTCCTCGACGACGGCGCGGACGGAGTCGGCCTCGGGGCCGGACGATTGGAGGGTGAGGAAATCGCGGTAATGGCCGAGGGCGGCGCGGCGGTCGTTGAAGGATTGTTGGGCGGTGACGGCGAGGTTGAGACGTGCGGAAGCGAGTTCGGGGGCGGCCTGGGCGGCCTGCTGGAAGGCCTGGTAGGCTTCGCGGGGTTTGCGGGCCTGCACGCGGACGAGGCCGAGGGCGTTCCAGGCGTCGCCGTCCTGCGGGTTGAGGCGGGTGGCGTTGGCGAGGGCGATCTCCGCGTTGGGGTATTGGCGCTGGGCCTGGAGGGCAAGGCCAACGCCGCGCCAGGCATCGGGATTGCGGGCGTTGTCGGTGGAGGCGTTGAGGTAGGTACGGAATTCGGCTTCGGCCTCGCGGGGTTGGTTCAGTTCGAGGAGGAGTTCACCGAGATTGAAGCGGACGTCGAAGAGGTTCCGGTTGAATTCCAGGGCGCGGAGGTAGGCCTTCTGGGCGTCGGGAAGGCGGCCGGCGGCGTGGTAGGCCAGGCCGAGGCGGTTCCAGACCTGGCCTTCGGTGGGGAGCTTGGAGGCGGCGAGTTCGAAGTGCTGGATGGCCTCCTGGGGGCGACCCGCCTGCAGTTCGCGGTCGCCGCGCACGAGCGACTCCTCCCCGGAGGGTTGGCAGCCCGGAAGGAGGAGCACGCCCGCCGAAGCCACGGCGAGGGCCATTCCATGCAACTTGTTGCGCATCGGTCGGGGGTTAACAGCGGGCAGGGGCAAGGTCAAGGAGGGGGCTGGAGGGAGGTGAAATCGCGGTTTCGGGCGGGCTCACCACCAGGCGTTCGTGGGATTGGGTGCGGCGCTCCAGAAGGGATCGGTGTCCGGACGCGTGGGGAACTTGTAGGCTTCGACGTGCATGTCGCCGAAGAGCACGTTGGCGAGGCTCTTGCCCTTGTAGTTGTGCCAAAGGCTCTTGTTCTCGGTCCAGCCACGGTTCGGGTGCCAGATCCAGTCGCCCTGGATGATCTTGTTCACGGGCGAGAGCGCGATCTCGGCAGTCTTCATGGAGGTGGCGTTGTACGGGGGCGCGCCTGGGTTCACGTCGCCCGTCACCCGCTTGGTGCGGGCGAAGTCGGCGGCCCACTCCATCAGGTAACTGTTGCCGAACTGGACGTAACAGTTGGTGGTGCGGACGCCGCGGACGCGGTCGGAGAAGATGTCCCCCTTGTCCGAGGGACAGCGGAAGATCTCGGGGCTGCCTTGATACCGGAACAGGGGACGGTTGGTCATGGCGACGAACACGTCGTAACGGCCGTCCTTCCCGCCGGAGGAGGCCCAGTCGCGACAGCGCGGCAGGAAGTCCTGGTTGTCGTCGGCGTACATCATGAAGGCGAAGCCGATCTGCTTCTGGTTGGAGATGCACTTGATGCCCATCGCCTTGGATTTCGCGCGGCCGAGGGCGGGCAGCAGCATGCCGGCGAGGATGGCGATGATGGCGATCACCACGAGCAACTCGATCAAGGTGAAGGCGCGGGACAACCGATGGGGCTGCGGCCGCGCAGACGTTTCATGATCCGGGGGTACCATGCCGTAGCGTGGGCTGGATCGGTGGCGGGGATCAAGTCCACGGTTTTCAAGGGGCAAGTCACGGACATGTAACCCACACGACACGTTCTGGTCCTGCGATCGGTGCAGCGTCGTCGGATATGGCAAAGGTCCTCGTGGTGGAAGACGAGCCTGACATCCGGCAGATGCTGGTGCGGCAGCTTCGCGATTCGGGTTTCGAAGCGATGGGCGTCGGCACCGCAAAGGAAGCCTTGGAATCGGTGAAGGCGGAGGGCCCGGATCTGATCCTGTTGGACCTGATGCTGCCGGACATGGACGGGTTGGAGGTGTGCAAGAGGCTGCGTCGGGACCCGGTGACCGAGCGCATTCCCATCATCATGGTGACGGCGCGCGCGTCGGAGATGGACCGGATCCTGGGTTTTGAGTTGGGAGCGGACGATTACCTGACGAAGCCGTTCAGCCCGCGCGAACTGGTGTTGCGCATCCGGCGGAGCATGGATCGCCAAGTACCGGCGCCAACGAATGGGGACCTGTTGGTTTTTGGCGAGTTGACGGTGGATGTCCCCGGGCACCGGGTTCTGGTGCGTGGGAAGGGCGTGGACATCACAGCCACGGAGTTTCGGTTGCTGACGGTATTGGCGCGACGCCGGGGCCGGGTTCAGACGCGGGAACACCTGTTGCAGGAAGTGTGGACCCACGGAGAGCGCGACGAGATCGATGTCCGCACGGTGGATACCCACGTACGCCGGTTGCGGGAGAAACTGGGGTCTGCGGCAGACCTCGTGGAGACGGTCCGCGGTGTGGGCTATCGGTTCGCGGCACCCTGAGCCGTGTCCATGCAGCAGCGTCTTGCGTGGAGACGTGGAGCCGCGGTCAGAGGGGCGGGTCCGGTGAGCCCGACTAGATCAGGTCCCGAGCAAGGATGCGTTCTGCGAGATCGCCGAGGTCGGCCACAGCGGTCGGGCCAACGATGGGCTCCGGAGTGAGCGAGTAGATGGTGTGGCACCGTGCGGCGAGGGCGGCCTGGGCGTCGGAGGACGTAGCCACGACCTTGATGACGGTGGCATCGGCCTGGAGACCGCAGCGTCGTCGGATCTCCTCGATCTGACCGGGGCCTGGCCGGGGGGCGAGGACTTCATCGGATCCAACGACCGCTTCGAGCAGACCTGTGCCGGCCCACCCGGCGCGGCGGATCAGCGCGGTGGCCAGGGCACCGTCGAGTTCGGAATCGATGCCGATATGGATGCCGTCGGCGGCGAGTTCGGTCAGGAGGATTTCCGCACCTGGCTGGAGCTTGATGTGTGGGGACGTCTGCAGGCTTTGCAGGACGCGTTCATTGAAGTCCTCGGCAATGACCTTCACCAGGGGTCGGGAGACTTCCGGAGCGAGGCGGAGGCGCCGGGAAACGAGGCGGGAGATTCCCGGGCGGATCGGC
The DNA here is from genome assembly GCA_044356195.1 of Cyanophyceae cyanobacterium. Classification (GTDB taxonomy): domain Bacteria; phylum Verrucomicrobiota; class Verrucomicrobiia; order Limisphaerales; family UBA9464; genus UBA6176. Next base: position 1,643 of record JBIKWS010000379.1, on the reverse strand, counting down.
TGGGTGATGAGCTCGGCGAGATTGTCGTCTTCCACCGGGATGTCGGCGGCAGCGAGGGCAGCGGCGAGGCAGGAGGCAAGGCGGGGGCGCTCTGGGACGAGCACGCCGACGAGATCGAAAACAACGAGGTCGGGGAGGACCACGGCCGGGCCGTGATCGGAAAGGGGGACGTCGAGTGGGAACAGCATAACCAGACTCCGGAGCTTGGACTCACCCCGGCGGATTTCGTTTATTTGATCCTGTGATTAAACACGATGGATCCGAATCGGGTGCGTCGATCGGGTTACGATTGGGTCGCAGAGCGGGCCTGGACCGCGCCCGGGGCACGTTCAAGGACCCGGAGTCTGGAGGGATTCGAATTCCTGGAGCCGGGTGGGCTGGCCGCGGAGGCGGCGCAGGAGGTCGCGGGCATGGACGGCGGCGAGGCCTGCGGTGCCCAGAAGGGGGCCGGCGATCTCGCGGCGCACGGCGTCGATCTCCGCGGCGTAGGCGGGATTGGCGGCGGCAAAGAGCTGGCGTTTGACCTCGGTGCGGGCGGCGAACCGGACCTTGAGCCATGCACGGCTGAAACGGCGTTGCAGCGGGGATTCCGGGATCCATCCGGCGATCAGTTCCATGGCGCGCCATTCGTCCCGGACGAAGGAGTCGATCCGGCTGCGGTTGGCGCTGGTGGCATTGAGTTCGTTGAGGCGGTACTGGCACAGGACCTCGGGAATCTCGACCACGCTGAATCCGAGGTGGACGAGTTCGGCCATGAACACGCAATCGGCGACCTGGGGGAAGTTGCGGAAGATTGCCGGTATCGGGCGGCGGTCGGACTTGAACAGGACGCCGGGCAACAGGATGGAGTCGAGGTTGCCCTGTCGGCGCAGGAACTCGGCCGGAGGAACACGCCGCGGAGTCGTGTCGGCGGGGCGATGGGCCCGTTGGACCACGCGTCCCTGCTGGTTGATCTTGTCATCGAGGACGTACGAGAGGGCCTGGCCTGAAATGCCGGCGAGGGCGTCGACGGAACGTTGGAGGAAGGTGGGGCCGACGAGGTCATCGGCCATCATCAGGTGGAGGATGTCCGCCTGGTCGGCGAGTTGGAGGCAGAGGTTGAGGTTGCCTGCGCCGCCGACGTTGGTCGGGTTGCGGCGGTATTCGAGGTTCAGGTGGCTGTAGGCCCGGACGATGTCCGGAGTGGCGTCGGTGGAGGCGTTGTCGATGACCACGATGCGGTCGGGCCGGCGCGTCTGGGCGGCGATGCAATCGAGGGTCTGCGGGAAGAAGTGGGCTCCGTTGTAGACGGGGATGGCGGTGAGGACGGTAGGCATGCGGAGCGCGGGATGATTTGTGCCGTGAGGGGTGGGGGTGGGGCGAGGTAATTGTCGGGGAAGAGAGACGACTGGGAACTCCTCAACCCAGCCTCCTGACGTCGACTGCTACGGTTTGAGGGGTAGTCGACGACGCAGAAGGCTGGGAACTGGCGACTGGGGACTGGGAACTCTTCACCGGGGACTCTGCTTGCTGGGCGTGTTCACGATCTGTTAGGACGGCTTTCCCGCGAGGGTTCCGGAGAACGCCGGAATCCGGGCGGCAGGCGCACCATGGAAAACATTCCGGTATTCAGGCCGTTGTTGGAACGGGAAGAACTCGCCGCG
>JBIKWS010000377.1:0-4709 GCA_044356195.1 Cyanophyceae cyanobacterium | reverse complement strand
TGGGAACCCTGCGTCACCTTCAGCAGGACCCGGGCGAACGACTCCGCAACCCCGACGAACGGGGTGAGCGCGAAGTGCACGGCGCGGAACGGAAGCACCAACTGCAGGCACAGCCGGTTCGGGAACCGCCGGAACAAGGTCTTCGGGAGCAGATCGCAAAAGACGTAGAGGCCCGCCCACACGCCGGCGACCCCCAACCAGAAAAACCAGGGTCTGCCGGCGAACCGCCCCTGCAGGTCCGTGATCAACAGGGCCGCCGCGCTGAAGTTCGCCAGCGTGTTTCCCACCAGGATCGTCCACAGGAAGTTCTCCGGCTTCTCGAGGTACCGCTGGAGTGCCCGCGCCCCAGGACGCCCGATCCGGACCCAATGCCGGATCCGCAACGGACTCAGGACCTGCACCCCCGCCTCCATGCCGGACATGAAGAAGGACAGCAGCAACCAAGCGCCCAGCGCCGACCATTGGAACCAGGGATTCACTGGCCACCTCCCCGGCCAACGACTTCGACCAGGACCTCGCGCACCCGGCGGGCATCCGCCTCCTTCACCGTCAGTTTCAGGCCGCTGCGCACGAAGCTGACGCCCTCCGGAGGCACCACCTCGGACAACTGCACCACCCAACCGCCGACCGTATCCACGTCCTGGACTTCCCCCAACTGGGGACATTCGCGCCTCAGGTCCTCCAGGCGCATGGTTCCCGCCACCCGCCAACGGCCGTCACCGAGACGTTCACTGACGAAGCCGGGAGTCACCACATCGAGCCGCAAGCGACCCACCACCTGTTCCAGGATGTCCTGCAACGTCACCATCCCGGCCACGCCGCCAAACTCATCCACCACGATCGCCATGCCGCGTTTCTGGCGCTGCAGGGCCTCGAACAGCTGCAACAGATTCATGGTCTGCGGCACAAACGACGGAAACTCGATGGCCTCCGACAGGTCCGCCTCCGGCATCAACAGCAGCGTCTGCGTGTTCAGGATGCCCACGATTGTGTCCGGGGTCTCGTCGTACAGCGGCAGCCGATGCCGCCGCGACGCCTTCGCCACCCGGCGCATCTCCTCCAGCGAGGCGTCGTCCGGGAGCATCACCATCTCGGACCGCGGCCGCATGACATCTCCCACGGTCCGCCGGTCGAGGCTCAGGACCTGGAGCAGGATCTCCTTCTCCGTCTCTGCCAACGTCCCCTGCTGGTGCGCCAGTTCGACCAGATCCGCGTATTCCTCATCCGACCACGCCGCGTGCACCTTCACCGACTTGGGAATGACCAACCCGAGGATTCCATCCACCAGGCGCTGGCCGGCCCGGTGTACCGGACCGGTGATCCGCATCAGGATGCCCAAGGGCATGGCCACCCGGAGCGACCATCGATCGGGTTGGCGGACGCCCAGCGCCTTGGGTGTGACCTCGCAAAGGAACAGCGTCGTTCCAAGGACCGTCAGCACGGACAAGGCCGTCGACCATCCGCCCACCATCGCCAGGCTCAATCCCAGCACCACCAGCAACAGGTTCGCGGTCGCGTTGCCCAGGACGAGGGTCGATAGCAGGTCCGGAGAGTTCTCCAGCAATCGCACGACGGCCTGGCCCCGGACGGGATCCGAAGCCACGAGACGACGCGCCCGCCACCGCCCGAGCGAAAACAGTGCCGACTCTGCCAGGGCAAAGAAGAAGCTTGCCCCCGCAGCGAGGACAAACAGCGGCACGACCGTCTTGATGGACAACTCCAAGGCCCCACTATCCCGACTGTCGGGGCTAGAATCAATCCACAGCCAACGCGGATCTCGGCATCCATCCGACCCGGCTCCCGTCCACCGAGACCTCCATCCACTCCCCATGCGTCCTCACCACCCGGACCTCGGTCCCGGCGGGCAACGGTCGGATCGCCTTGGCCTCCGGAACCGGAGCCTGCACCGCGGACACGTCCCGCTGGATGACGACGGCATTGGCTGAAAAGTGCCGGACCAGCAGGGCCGCCACCCAACCGCCCCCGAACAACAACTGCAATGCCACGGCAAGGGCAACGCTGCCGGAACCCGCCGACAGGAACAGGCGGCGTCGGATCAAGGCCGCACCCAAAACCAGGCTGGCTCCGATCGCGAGGAGCGCCCATTCCTCATCCCGCAACCATCCCGTCGCCCAGCCCAGCGGATGAACCCCGGTGGTCCCAAGTTTCTCGCGAACCTGCGACAGGGCCCGGCGGATGCCGCCATCCCGCGGATCAAGGCGATGCGCCTGCCTCCAGGCGGCCACGGCACGGCCCGGCTCACCTGCCTGCGCCCGGGCCTGACCGAGGTTGAACCACAGGTCCGCCGAATGCCGATTCGTACGGACGAGTCCGTCCATCATCGTTGCGGCTTCCGCGTAGCGCCCCAGCATGAAGAGTTTTCCAGCGTCATATGCGGGTTGACCCGCATACAGGCCCGGCGCCCGCAGGACGGTCATGATCATGACCATGGCCAGCCAGGCTCCACGGCACGCAATTCGGAGTCTCGAAGTCATCGCGCGCCCTCCTGTTCCCGCAAGGCCTTCAGCAACTCGACCGTCTCGGCAACGAATCCCTGCAAATCCCCACCCGCGCCCTTCGCGAACCGCAACATTTCGTACCGGGCAAACCACCCCTCCAACCGATCACAAGCCGCCGGATCGAGTCCTCCCGGACGCAGGTCCCGGGCCACCACATCCGCCGTGATGCCGTCCGGCAATCGATCCAACCACCACCCGACCCAGCAACGCACCGCGCGCGAGAGGGTCGTCAGGTCCGGTGCCGGACCCGATCCCAACGCAGCGGAGATCGCGTGGCATTCCCGAATCCAGGCATCACGCGCAGGTCCGGCCGGACGCGAAAGCCGACGACGGCGCACCGCGCTGGCAATGGAGATCCCAACCCACGCAACCCAGGGCAGACCGACGGCAACACCCACCCACGGACTGGCCGCCCAGCCCTGCCGCACAAGAGGGCCTGCGCCGCGTGTCATGCGCCATTCCAGCAAGGGCACGGAACCCGCAAGCGCCGACGTGTTGGTCCCGCTTCCCGGGCTTCCGCCGGCGGCATTGGTTGCCGCACCCGGTCCTGATCGAACCACGGCCGGCCGGACATCCAGCGTGAGATCGTCCACGGTGGCTTGATCGTACCGACGCGTTTCCGGATCGAAGAAAACCAACGGCGGAACGGGAATCTTCAGCTTCCCTGGGCGCTCCGGAACCAGCACGAACTCCATCGTCTTCACGCCCGTCAGGCCCAATTCATCGGCCGGCATGAACCCGTTCGTTCCCGGATACACGCGGAACGCGGGATCCTCCGGCCACGTTCCCAACTCCAACCGTTCGATGCCACCCTGCCCCTGGATGGTCAGTCGTACCGTCGCCGGATCGCCCACGGTCAACTGCGAGGGGCTCACACTGGCATTCATCCGGAAACGGCCGACCGCTCCAGCGTAATTGGCCGGACGTCCCAGCGAGGGCGGAGCAATCGCCTTCAAACGGTGGCTCCCAGACTTCAACGTCACCTGCCGGGCCTCGCGTGGCGGCCCGAAGAAATCGTCCATCAGCGAACCCGGCCGACGTGGTGCCTGCGCCGCGAGGAGGAGGACCAGATCCATCTCGGCCGGGCCCACGACGAGATCGCCGGGCTTGGTGGCCGTCACCGCGAACTTCCAGATGACCACGCTCCACTGCTGGTTGCCCCGTTGCGTCGCCGCCTGCGTGGGTTGGGTGCTTCTTCCCATCACGAATCCATCCAGGTCAAACCGCGGAGCCGAAGGACTGCGGATCGATTGGAAGTACAGGTGCAACTCCACCGGAAACGTGTCGCCCACGACCACTTCGTCGCGATCCATGACCAGCTTCAGCCACACCGGTTCCTCGTGGGCTTCGCGCGGCAGGACCCGGATCCGGCCCGGCTGCGTGGTCAGCGTCTGGTTGGCCACCCGCACCTGCATCGGCGGAATCACCACGTCATTGGTCGTGTCCAACGCCAGTTGGTACCGGTGTGAAACCCGGACGGTCGTCTGGCCATTGATGTTCTCCATCTGGCTGGAGGGCCCGAGGTATCGCATCCGAACCCCGGGGATCTGGGGAACCGTCGGTGTCGCGGTCCGTTGCGTCCCATCGACGACCACCTGCATTCCGACCGTTTCCCCCGCCTCGATCGTCTCGCGGTCGAGCACCAGTCGGGCGTCGAGGGCGAGTGCCGTCCGCGTCAGGCAAACACACGCCAGCAGGAAGGCGAATACGCCTCCAAGGCGCGGAATGCCGGCCGACCGGAAGGGATGGAGCGAAATTGAAATCATGGATCGCGGGAACATCACCAGGTCTTCCGTCGTCCGTTGCCCGCCCGTGGATCCTGTGCCGGCGCGGCCGGGCGGAGGATCAACGCGCGCTCCTCGCGCTTGTGTCCATCCAGCATCCGCTCGGCAAAACGGATCGCCATGCGTCCATCCGCCGAGTCTTCGCCGGCGTCGGAGGCCATCCCACCGGCACCGCCGGTGCCGGGCTCGGGAGGCTGGGAACCACTGCCCTTCTCGCCCGCTCCCCCTTCCTTGCCCGATCCAGCCTTCTGGTCGCCCCCCTTGCCCTGCCCTTGCCCGGCGGCGTCCTTCTGGCCCTTCTCGCGGGGATCCCCGGCCTTGCCCTTCTGTCCGTCCTCGGACTTGTCCTCGTCTCCGGACTTGGCGTCAGAATCCTTCGGATCCTTTTTCTCCTTCGATGGATCCT
>JBIKWS010000378.1:0-4709 GCA_044356195.1 Cyanophyceae cyanobacterium | reverse complement strand
GAAATCAGGTTTTGGAGGTCTGGGGGGTAGCTGACGAGGTGACGAGGCAGGGTCGAAGGCAGTTCCCAGGTGCCAAAACCGCAGGGTCGACATGTCAGGGGCACGTGGTATCACAGTCGCAGGGAACGCGCTGAAGCGGGCCCGGATCATGCCGACTTACGAATACACCTGTCAGAAGTGCGGACATCAATTTGAGCATGTCCAATCGATGACCTCCGCGCCGCTGGAACAATGCTTGAAGGACGTCTGCCCGAAGGCCCGATGGGGCAAGGGCAGGGTGGCGCGTGGCATCGGTGGTGGGGCTGGGCTGATTTTCAAGGGCAGCGGCTTCTACATCACGGATTACCGTTCCGAGGGGTACAAGGCCTCGGCCAAGGCGGATTCCGCAGCTCCTGCAGCCCCGGCCGCAAAATCGGAAGCTCCCAAGGCGGAGGCTCCGAAGGTGGACAAGCCGAAGGCCGCCGAGAAGGCCAAGCCCAAGCCGTGACCCCTGTTCCCCACGCCATCCGCCGAGCGGTTTACCGTGGTTCTTGCCGCTGGGCGTGGTGGCTCCTCGTGCTTGGCATGGGAATGGGGGGGCTACGTCCCGCGTGGGGGCAGGCTGGCAAAGCGGCGACGAATGCCGCCGGGACGGTACAGCAGGATTTCCTGGTGCCGCACCGGCGCCTTCCGGGATCGGTAGTGCCGCATGTCACGACCCGTGGGATTTCGGGTCAGTTCGTGGTTTCCGGAGCGACGGGTGTGGCGGCACGGGTGGGTGCGATTCCAACGATTGATGGGGATGTGGCGGACGTGGAAGTGGAGCCGCAGTGGCTGGCGGTCGCGGCGGAACGGACGAAGAAGGCGGTGCTAGCGCGCTTGGACCTTCCGGATCAGTGGGTGGGCAAGATCCACCTCCAGATCCGGCCGCGCCGGGAGTTGGGGGAATCGTCGATCCGGATCGTGCCGGTGTCCTTCCCGAACGGATGGCAGTACCGCGTGGATGTTCCGGATCCGGTGGAGTGGCGACGACTGGCGCGGGCACTGGTCGAAGTCATCCTGCTGGAAATGGCGAACCGGGAAGCCGGCGAGCGACTGGGGTTTCCGCCGCTCTGGGTCAACGAGGGCATGACGGAGTTGGTGCTCGCGGATCGGGGCGAGGACCTGGTGCTCCGATCGCACACGGCAGTGGCGCGAAACGCGCAGAAACCGTCCCTCCTGATGGAAGCCCGGAAGGCCCTGTCCGGGCGCCAGCCGATGTTGTTCAGTGAACTGAGCTTTCCTCCGGAAAGCCTGATGACGGACCCGGCGTCATGGCGCGCGTTTCAGGCCAGTGCGGCCGTGCTTGTGCATGAGTTGCTTTCTGACGATGCGGGCCGGCAGTCCTTCGGTGTGTTCCTTCGGCGTTTACCCGGGCATCTCAACTGGCAGACGGGTTTCATCGAGGCACACCAAGGGCGGTTCCTGTCGCCATTGGACGTCGAGAAGTGGTGGGCGGTGAACTCGACCCATGTTTTGGGGCGCGATCCGGCGTTGCTGTGGACCAAGGAGCGGACGTTGGACTCCATGGCGGCGATCCTGGTGGAGAGCGCCGAGATGGCATCGGGGACGAATGCTCCGGCCCAACGTCGTTCGCTCCCCCTGGCGGAGGTCGTGGAGACATGGAGCGGTCCCGTCCAGCGGGAGGTGATCCGCCGCAAGGAGGCCCAGTTGCGGGAGCTTTATGCGCGGGCGCCGGTGGATGTCCTGCCGTTGGTGGCGGAGTGTTACCGCACGCTCCAGGACTATTCGTCGGAGCGCTTTTCCTCGGCCTCTGAGGTCCAGCGCCGGGCCGAATTGACGCCGCGAGCCAAGGTGGTGGCGTCCAAGGCTGCCCGCCGGTTGCGGGATCTCGACAAACGGATCGCTGCGTTGCGAAAACCCGTGATGGCGCGCTGAGCCTGAAGCGGCGTGTGCGGGATTTGCGTCAGGGACGCCGCAAACGGAAGAACCGGGCGCTGTCCGCGGCTCCCACCGGGTGCGTCGCGGTGCCGGCGGCTATCAAGGCCACCTGACTCCAGGTGGTGCTGTTGGGTGTGTTGGCTGATTCCAGGACCAGTTGCTGATCGCTGACCGCAGTCCATCGCAGGGTGAGCGTGGAACCGTTCCAGGTGGCAGCGAGATTCGGCACCGGTGCCAGGGTGTCCACGCTCCACGAGGTGGGATCATCGGCAAAGAGCGTCGGGTTCCGACGCAGCAGGGCAGCCCCCGTGCCGTCCGCGGCCGCCGGCCAGGGAGCAGAAGGGGAGTAGGCGACCTCCTCGACCAGGATGTAAGGCACGAGGCCCGCATTGGAGGCCGGAGGTTGTTGCGGCGGATCGGGGCGGAACAGGGCGATGCGCTCGCCGGAGTTGCTGAGCTGGTTGGTGAAGGGGCCTACGACCTTGACGGTGTTCGACAGCCCATACTTGAGCCGGAACGCCGCGGCGTTGGAGGGAACGATCAGGATCTTCTCGCCGGCCTCAAGCAGGATGGGGGAATCGAAGGTGTACTCGATGCCGCCGGAAATCCGCCACCGGTTCTCGGGATAAAGCGGATCGTACAGGGCGATCGGGTAAGGGGCGCTGTTGAGGAGTTCGACGAATTCGTCCCCGCCCGCTGCCGGACGATACATGATCCGGTTGAAGACCACCGGGCCAACGAGCGGATACGGGTTCGCGGCACCGGTTCCGGTGCGGAAGGAGGAGATGCGATCCGGGCTTTCGCCAGCGACGACCGAGGATCCCAGCGAGAGTGCGGACATGGGGACGAGGGGACCGGAGCCGTTCGGATAGCGGCCGAGGCTGACGCCGTTCTGCGTGGGGCCGAAGCTGACCGCGTCCATCCAGTACTGGGGAGTGCCGTTGGAATCGGCGGACATGAGCACAGCTTCGTCGCCCTCGGAGGAACTCAGGGCGAAGGGATCATCGCCGGCGGCGGGGGAGATGGAGTCGAACTGGTATTCGTAGAAGACGGTGTAGCCGTTGGCGGGGATGACCCAGGGGGCTGGGATCCGGAAGCGCGTGGGTTTGGAGCGCTGGGAGGACAGGTACCAGCCGCCGATGTTGATGGGTTGGCTGGTGGTGTTGTGGAGTTCGATGGCGTCTTCGAGTGGCGGATCGGTGTGGGCCAGGACCTCGTTGACGACCACCGACCGGAGCGGGCCGATGCCGGCACGGCCGGGGTTGCCGTGGTATTCGGTCGAGGATCGCCAGTTGGCGGCGGAGGACAGGTTGCCGTCCGGGTTGAGGCATTCGAGGGAGGAGCCGAGACCGTTGGCGCGGGAGGGCCAATCGCCGGAGGGGCTATAACTGAATCGAAAGAGTTCCGTGGCGTTGGCTGCGGTGAGCACGACGGCCTCTCCATCGTCGGAGAAACGGCCGGTGTAGGATCCCGAGGCGAGGTTGGCGATGGTTCCGTAGCGGGCGTTGAACTTGGTGCGATCGCGGCAGACGACGACGCGCGCACCCGGTTGGAGGGTCAGGCTGCCGAACGTGTACGTGATGCCGGTCGTGAAGCTGCAACCCGTGAGGACGTATGCGGCGGCGGAGGTGTTGATCAGTTCAATGTATTCCTCATCGCCATCCCCGGCGGGACGGTAATTCAGCTCCGAAACGGAAATCGGTCCCGCAAGAAGGCTGCCTGCGATGCCGAACAGGGAAAGCGTGCAGGCACGGAGGAACTTGTGGAGCGGACGCATACCGGCGGAACTTGGGTCGTCGGGATGCGTTTCGCAAGGAGTGGGTTGAATGCCGGCTTCCCTCGCCGGGTGGGGAAGGGGTACTTAGTCGGTGCTTCATGAACTGGTTTGATCTCAAGGACGACGTGGCGGTGGTCATCGGTGGCACCGGGGTGTTGGGCGGGGCGCTGGCGGAGGGGTTGGCTCGTGCCGGTGCAGCGGTGGCGGTGGCGGGGCGCAGTGCCGAACGGGGCGAGGCGCGGGCGGCGGCGATCCGGGCCTTCGGGGGCCGGGCGATCTTCGTGAGCGCGGATGCCGGGGATGCGGCCTCGCTGGAAGTCGCGCGCCAGCAGGTGATCGCGGAGTTTGGACAACCGACGGTGCTCGTGAATGCCGCGGGCGGCAATCAACCGGCGGTGACCGTCACGGCGGATCATCCGTTCGAGGCGATCAACGTGCAGGCGTGGCGGGAGAGTTTCGACCTGAACCTGGTGGGCGGTGCGCTGTTGCCGTGTCAGGTGTTTGGTCCCGGGATGTGCGCTGCGGGTGTTGGCAGCATCGTCAACATTGCGAGCGTCTCCGCGCACCTGCCGTTGTCGCGGGTCATCGCGTATTCGGCGGCCAAGGCGGCTGTATTGAACCTGACGCGTTTCCTCGCCCGCGAATGGGCGACGCGCGGGGTGCGCGTGAACTCGATCACTCCCGGTTTCTTCCCGGCGGAACAGAACCGCAAACTGCTCTTCCAGGAAGACGGCACGCCGACGCCGCGGGCGAAGTCGATCCTGGGTCACACGCCCATGGGTCGGTTTGGCGAATCCCAGGAGCTCATTGGTGCCGCGCTCTTCCTCGCGAGCCGCAAGGCCAGTTCGTTCGTCACGGGTTCGGATATCGTCGTCGACGGAGGCTTCCTGGCGCAGACGATCTGAGCGGCGAACGGGCGGAACACAAAGTTCAGGCAATTTCAGGCAAACGATCATGAATCAGGTGCATTCGCGGGTGGCAGTGGGGGACGGAGTCCTCGGTGCGGACGATG
>JBIKWS010000376.1:0-4723 GCA_044356195.1 Cyanophyceae cyanobacterium | reverse complement strand
CTGGTGACTGGGAACGCTTTTTCAGCCCCCCAGCGTGGTGGGGTCCGCGACGTTGCCCTTGTTGTAGTCCACGTAGGCTTCGGTGAGGTCCGCGGCGTAGAGGACGGCCTCGCCCTTGCCGAGGTTGAGCCGGATGTGGAGGTCGAATTCGTCGGGGGCCGCTGCCTTGCAGAGATCCGCGAAGGTCGCCTTGGTGGGTTGGCCGCGGCGGAGGCTCCACAGGATCTTCTTCGAACCGGGCGCGGAGTATCCGATGTCGACCTTGTCTTCGACGATGGTGGCGGCGGAATAGCCGAGGGCATCGATGATGCGGCCCCAGTTGGGATCGCCGCCGTGCCAACTGGTCTTCACCAGCGCGGAGTTTCCAACGGCGCGCGCGGCGGCATCGGCTTCCACGATGGATTTCGCGCCGGAGACGCGGACGGTGACCACGCGGTGCACCCCTTCGCCGTCGCGGACGATCATCTTCGCGAGCGCGAGGCAGACGTGGTTGAGGGCGGTCTGGAAGGCGGCGAAATCCTTGTGCTTCGTCGACTTGATCCGGTCGTTCCCGGCAAGGCCATTGGCGAGGACGAGGACGGTGTCGTTGGTGGACATGTCGCCGTCGACGGTGATCCGGTTGAAGGAGTTTGCGACGGCTTCGGTGAGGGCCTTCTGGAGGGTGCGGGCCTCGACGGCGGCGTCGGTCGTGATGAACCCGAGCATGGTGGCGTGAAGGCCTGCCGGAACCCCGGAGGGCAGGGCGGCCGGGCGGGCACCGGTGGGGCTCATGCCTGGCTGGATCATGCCCGCGCCCTTGCACGTGCCGCCGATGCGGACGGTCTTGCCGCCGAGCTTCAACTGGACGGCGACCTGCTTGGGCTTGGTATCGCTCGTCATGATCGCCTCGGTCGCGCGGTTGGCGTGTTCCACCGAGGTGCCCAGTTGCGTGGCGCAGTCGGCGATGCCGGCGCGGACCTGGGGCATGGGCAGGTTGACGCCGATGCGGCCGGTGGAGGCGACCAGGGCGTACCCACGGGGAATGCCGAGCGTGGCCTCGGTGAGGTCGGCCATCGCGAGGGCGTCCTTCATGCCGATGCGGCCGGTGCAGGCGTTGGCATTTCCGGAATTGATGACCACGGCCTGGGCGATGCCCTTGGCGGTGCGGGGGACGCAAACCTTGACCGGGGCCGCACACACCTGATTGGTCGTGAAAAGTCCGGCAACGGCGCACGGCACCTCCGAGACGATGAGCGCGAGGTCGAGCTTCGGTCCCTTGTCGGAGCCCTTGCCGGTGCCGAGGCGTTTGATGTCGCAGAATACGCCGCCGGTCCGGAATCCCTGTGGGGCTGCCACGGCGCCCTCAATGGGCGCGAGCTTCAGTTTCATGTTTGCGGGCCCAGTAGAAGCGGAGGAAGGCGAAGTTCCAAGTTTTCAGATGGGGGGCGCGCGCATTCTGAGGTTGCCCGTCTTTGGGAATGGCTGGAATGGCTTCGGGGCGGCAGAGGCTTTGGGATGCGCCTCCCTGATTTGCATCCGGACGTCGCATATGCGACGTCCGGATGCAAAAGCCGCCGAAACGACGATGGAACGGGCCGTCATTTGCAAATTCGTGTCCCATATGCGACGCGAGTTTGCAAAAGCCTCATGGGTTGCGACGGATCGGTGGGATGGGGGTGGTCCTGGTTCACATGCAACGGGGTGGCGATGTCCTCATCGCCCTGCGAACGGCTTTGGCACGGCGACGAGGACGTCGCCACCCCGTTCCATGCGGGGACAGTGTCAAGATGCGCCCGGCGCTGTCTGGGGAGCGATCGTTACCTTGCAATTTCAAACCATGGGTTTCAAATTGCACGCAATGGATCGACAGTGTTCCCCACTCCTCGACTTGTACCTGCGCCAGTTTCCCTGCGTGGCCTTGCTCGGCGTTCGGCAGTGCGGAAAAACCACCCTCCTCAGAACACTCCCAAGACCCTGGAAAATCCTCGATCTGGATCGGCGCGCAGATGCCGACGTCGTTTCGCGGGATCCAGATACCTTCTTCCGGCTGAACCCACGCCATGTCGCGCTGGATGAAGTTCAAGGGTACACAAACGTGTTCGACGCGCTCCGGGTCGCGATCGATGACCACCGCGGGGAAAGGGGACGGTTCGTCATCACGGGTTCGAGCTCGCCGGCGTTGGTCCGCTCGGTTTCGGAAAGCCTCGCGGGGCGGGTGGGGATCATCGAGATGGCACCGCTCACATGGTCGGAGGTCACGGCGACCTCCGGACGTGAGTGCCTCATCGCGCGGTTGCGGAACCGACGTCTGTCTCCGGAACAGTTGGTGGACGGGTTGGAGCCACGCGGCGACATCGGTTTGGCGCACGAATACTGGTATCAAGGCGGGTATCCCGAACCGTGGCTGACGTCGGATCCCGAGTTTCGGAGGCAATGGGCGGAGCAATACCTCCAGACCTATCTGCAACGCGACGTGAAGGCCCTCTTTCCGGGACTCGATCCGCAGCGGTTCCGTCGCTTTCTGGAGATGCTGGGAGGCTTGTCCGGAAGGATCCTCAACTACTCGGAGATTGCCCGGGCGCTGGGGGTCTCACAGCCGACCGTCCGGGACTACATGGATGTCGCGCACGGCACGTTCGTGTGGCGAACCATCCCTGCTTACTCGCGCGACACCGTCAAACGGATCGTCAAGCACCCACGGGGATATGTGCGTGACAGCGGATTGCTGCATCGGTTGCTGCGCATCCCGGATGTCGATGCCCTGTTGAGTCATCCGCAGATGGGCGCATCGTGGGAGGGCATGGTGATCGAGGAGATCCTGCGTCGCTTTGCGGCGCTCGGCATCCCGGCGGAGCCTTCCTTCTACCGCACGGGGGCCGGAGCGGAGGTGGACCTGATTGTTGAGACCGAGTTCGGCCGGATTGCTTTTGAGATCAAGCATTCGTCCACGATTTCCCCGCGGGATCTCCGATCCCTGCGTGATTTTGTCCTGGAGCAGGAGGCACGTGTCGGAATCGTGATCCACAACGATACGGTACCGCGGCAGTACGAAGAGAAGATCATTGGCGTGCCGTTCACCCATCTGTGACCCCGGTGTACCGCGCAGGTCTGTTTGCCTTCGCCGGGATTGGCTCAAGCTCCACCAAGGACAATTGTGCACAGGTTATCCACATCATCTTGTGGCGTTGTGAATAACTCACCCCCATTAGTTGGGGGTTTGACCTTGCGATGGGGTGGGTGGGTTTCTCCAATGGTCGGGTCATGTACCTCAAGAACCTCACGGTGCTCGGGTTCAAATCGTTTGCCGACAAGACCTCGGTGAACTTTCAACCCGGGATGACCGCGATTGTCGGCCCCAATGGCTGCGGCAAGTCGAACGTTTCGGACGCGCTGCGGTGGGTGTTGGGCGAGCAATCGGCCAAGGCCCTGCGCGGTGGCGAGATGGCGGACGTCATCTTCAACGGCACGGACGGGCGGAAGCCGCTGGGCATGGCGGAGGTGAGCCTGACGATCGGGGACGTGGACACGGAGCAGCTGAAGTCCTTCGGAATCCCCCTTGATTACAACGAGGTGACCATCACCCGGCGCGTGTTCCGGGATGGCGGGTCCGAATACTTCCTGAACAAGGCGTCCTGCCGGTTGCGGGACATCCAGGCGTTGTTCGCAGGGACGGGCATGGGCAAGGCCAGTTACTCGATCATGGCCCAGGGCAACATCACGCAGATCCTGTCGAGCAAGCCGGACGATCGGCGACTGGTGTTCGAGGAGGCGGCGGGGATCACGAAGTTCAAGCAGCAGAAGCGCGAGGCGTTGCGGAAGCTGGAGTCCACCGACCAGAACCTCCTGCGCGTCCAGGACCTCATCAAGGAGGTGAAGCGCCAGATCGGGTCGTTGCAGCGTCAGGCCGGAAAGGCGCGTCGGTACAAGTCGCTCCAGAGCGAATTGCAGCTTCTGGAGACGCAGTTGGCGCGGTCGCAGTTCGACCGGTTGCAACTGGAGATCCGCGAGCGCGAGGAGCAATCCGAGAAGCTCAAGCTGGAGATGGAGCTCTGCCAGGAGGGCGTCCTGCGGTCAGAGGATGAGATCCTGCAATTGCGCGGCGAGTGGGGCGGATTGGAGGAGCAGATCTCCGCCTTGCAGCAGCAGGGGCTGGAGTTGAAGGGGCAGGCCGATCGTCACGAAGGCCGCATCGGGTTCAACGAGGAGCGGTTGAACGAACTCGGCAACCAGCAGGCGCGGGCGCAGGCCGACATCACGCAGGCGCTGGAGCGTCGTCAGGTGGCCGAAGCCGAACTGGCGCTGGTCACGGAACGCCTGGCCGAATCCGAGGAATCGGTACGGATGCTCCGCGCTGCCCTCGAGGAGAAGCGCAACGGCGTGATGGCGGTGGAGCGACAGGTCTCGGAACGTCAGGAACAGCTGCGCGTGGCGCAGTCGCAGGCGTTCTCGGCGAGCCAGCAGCTGGCTCGGGCGCGGAACGAGATCAACGCGATGGACCTGCAGAAGCAGGGCAACATGGTGCGGCTGGAGAAGCTGCAATCCGAGCGCGTCCAGCTGGAGGAGGAACAGAGCCGCCTCGAGGCGCGGCTGGCCGAGTTCACCGCGGAATTCCAGACCGAGCAGCTCAACGTCCAGACCTGCCGCGGTACCCTGGAGGAACGTCAGGCGCGCCTGCGGGCTTTGCAGGGCGAAATCACCGGCGCCGCCCAGGAGTTGGACGGTGCCCTGCGCCAGCAGGCGGAGA
>JBIKWS010000375.1:0-4725 GCA_044356195.1 Cyanophyceae cyanobacterium | reverse complement strand
CGGGGTGAGTGGCGGGAGTGGGACGACGTATGGATTGAGCTTCAATTTTGTGCCGGAGGTTCCGGTGGGATGGCCGATGGGAGTGGGTGCGGTGGTGATGATGGGGTGGGTGGTGCGGCGGCGGGTTCGGGTGCGGTGATGGATTCCGCCTGCGCCGCGTGAGGGCACGCGGATGACAATCGCCATGGACTGGATTGCCGGGGGGCGGCGGGTCGGCGAGGCTCGGGGGCATGCCGGTCCGGTTTACGATCCTTGGAAGTGGGAGTGGAGGGAACTGCGCGTTCCTGGAGAGCGGGGAGACGCGCCTGCTCATTGATGCCGGATTCAGCGCGAAGCAGATCCGGGAGCGGTTGGCCGCGATCGGGCAGGTGCCGGAGCGGCTGTCGGGGGTGATCATCACGCATGAGCACGGGGATCACATCCAGGGGTTGGGGGTGTTGTGCGAGAAGGCAGGAATCCCGGTGTATGCGAACCGGTTGACGCGCGATGCGATCGGCCGGGTGTGCGACAAGAACCTGTGTTACCGCGTGTTTGAGACGGGGGCGGCGTTTTCGGTGGGTTGTGTGGAGGTGCAGTCGTTCAGCGTGCCGCACGACGCGATGGATCCGGTGGGGTTTGCGCTGCGGACTGAGGCGGGGGAGATCGGGTTCCTGACGGACCTTGGGCACGTGACGAAGCTGGTGCTCGAGCGGGTGCGTGCGTCACGGGTGTTGGTGCTGGAGGCGAACCATGACATGCGGTTGATCCAGGAGGACACCAAGCGGCCGTGGAGCACGAAGCAGCGCATCCTGAGCCGGCACGGGCATCTTTCGAACGATGCGGCGGCGGAGGTGGCGGTGGAGTTGGTGCCGTCGGGGGTGCAGACGATCTATCTCGGGCACCTCAGTCGGGACTGCAACCGTCCGGAGCTGGCGAAGGCGACGGTGGAGAAGCGGTTGAAGGAGGTGGGGGCGACGCACGTGCGCCTGGAGAACACTTCACAGGAACGGGCGTGCGGGACGATCGAGTTGGCGGCGGGTCAGTAGTCCTTGCCTGAATTCATGGCCTTGGAGTTCCACTCGCCCTTGGATCCCGGGGTGTTGATGCGGGGGCGTTGGTCCATCGGTGGGCCCATCTGGAAGGGCATCTGGCCCATCTGGCCGCCGGGCATGGGCATGGGTTGGCCCTGTTGGCCGGGCTTCTGGCCCTTCTCGGCGGCCTTCTGGCGGAGGCCATCGAGTTTCTCGCCGACCTGTTCGGACTTCTTCTGGGCCTCGGGGCTGGGCTTGAGGCCCATCAATTCGTTGAGGGCCTGATCGGCGCCTTCGAGACGGGCCATCTGCTGTTCCATGGACTCCTTGAACTGCGGATCCTGCATGAGGCGATCCGCGAGCTTCTCGAGGGAATTGGCAAGGCGTTGCTCGGTGTCCTGGATCTTGGGAGGGAGTTGGGGCTGGTTGGGCTGGAGTTCGTTGGCCTGCTGGAGGTGATCGAGGGCCTGGCTGAGGGCCATCGATTGCTGTTCCAGGTTCATCTGCTGGGCCTGCTCGCGGAGGGCGTCGGCCTCGTCCTCGTGGATCTGGGCGAGGCGCTTGTTGATCTCGTCGCGTGTCTGTTCGGCGGGCTTGTAGTCGGGGACCTGGTCGAGGGCCTTCTCGGCGAGTTCACGGCCCATGCGGAGGACGGCGAGCTTCTCGCGGGTCCATGGCGTGCGCTCCTCCAGCTCCATGTAGCGCTGGGCGCGTTGGACGTCGGCGTCGGCGAGCTTTTGCTTGGCCTCGGCGAGGTCCTTCTGGATCTGGGGATCCTTGGGAGTGAGGCGGTCGGCGTCCTCGAGCATGCCGACGCCTTCCTCGAGGGGTTTGGTCTCGAAATCGGGGAGGGCGGGTTCGCGAGGGTTGAAGCGGGCGCGAAGAGGTTGGTCCGCGAGGCGCTTGCCTTCCTTGGCGAGTTCCTTGGACAGCTGCTGGCGGGTTTCCTGTTCCCCCTGGGCGGCCTCCTTGCTGTCCGGATCGATCTGCTTGGCGTCCGTGAATTTCTCGAAGGCGTTGCGGAGGTTCTCGACCTTCTGGGAGGTCGAGTTGACGGGGTCCTTGGCCTTCTGCTGGTGCTTGCGGGCGTCTTCGAGCAGGAGATTGACGAGGCGGCCGCGGACGAACTTGTAGTTCTCCATGGCGCGCGGGTCGTCGGGAACGTCCTTGAGGGCGTCCTTGTAGTTGTCGAGGGACTGCTTCCAGCGGGCGATGGTCTCGTCGAGGTTGTTCTTGCGGGCGGAATCGCCGAGTCGGAACTCGGCGTTGCCCTTCTGGAACTTGGCGAGGGTGGCGATCTTGCCGCGGCCGGCGGATTCGGCGCGATCGAAGGAGACGAGGGCGTCCTCGAGATGGCCTGCGGCGTAGGCGGCGACGCCGTGGTTGTAGAGCAGGCGGGCGTTGTCGGGGTCCTTCTCGAGGGCGGCTTCGAGTTGGGGGAGGGCGTCGGCGGCCTTGCCACCGCTGACGAGCGGTTGGAGATCCGCCATGTCCAGACGACGCGTGGGCGTGGGCGCGGGTTTGGACGCGTCCTCCGCGGCGATGGACGGGTGCATCGGAAGGACCGCCAGGAGGCAGGTGGCGCCGAGGCGGAGGAGGTTCACCGGGGAGGTGGGCGTGTTGTTCATCGTGGACCTTGACCGATGGGGTGGACGGTTCACCACGGGAAGGGTTTGGGCAATGCTGGAGTGGGGTGGAGGAGGTGTGGATGGGACTTATGGGACGAATGGGGCGAATGGAACGGAAGGGACTTCCAGGGAGGGGGACCCTGAGGGATTTTTGGGCATGGTTGTTTTTGGGTTGGATCTGGCGTGGGGGGAACGGAGGCCGGATGGGTATTGTGTGCTGCGGCAGGAGGGAGGTGTGTGGCGGGTGGAGGCGGTGGGGTTGAGCCGGGGGGACGAGGCGTTGGTGGCGTTGGTCGGGAAGGTGGTGGGGGACGGGGCGGGCTTCATCGCCATGGATGGGCCGGTGATCTGTCAGAATGAAACGGGGGCGCGACCGGTGGATCGTCAGACCCATGTGGCCTTCGGACGGTTCAAGTGCGGGTGTCATCCGGTGAACCGGGTTTTGTGTCCACGGCCGCTGCGGGTGGCGGCGCGGCTTGGGGCGATGGGATTCCGGCCGGGGTGGACGGGCGAGCGCACGCTGGCGGAGGTGTACCCGCATCCGGCTATGGTGCGGTGGTTCGGGTTGACGGAGCGGTTGCCGTACAAGCGGGGCCGGGTGGCGGAGAAGCGGAAGGTCTTCCGGGAACTCCAGGGGCACCTGGGGAAGGCGTTGGCGGTGCACTTTCCCGAGATCGCGGTGGCGGCGTCCGTGCGCGCGCTGTTGCAGGAACCGTGGACGAAGGATGTGGAAGATCAGACCGACGCGTTGGTGTGCGCGTTGATCGGGTACTGGCACGTGGCGTACGCGGGGCGGCGGACGCAGGTGCTCGGCGACCTGGAAACGGGGTTCCTGCTGGTGCCGGAGGTTCCGGCGCGGTCAGCGCTGGAGGCTGGCTCCGATGGCGGGCAGGGGTTGGGACCGGCGTGAGCGGTCGGCAGCGAGGAGGATGCGCGCGAGCAGGGCGGCGATGGCGATGGCGAGGGGGATCTGGAACCAGTCCTTGTAGTTCTGGAGATCTTCGCGGGCGGCGGTTTCGGCGAGGGGCTTGAGGAATTCCTCACGGAGGCGGCGGAGGCCTTCGCCGTTTTCGCCAAGACGGTAGTACTTCCCGCCGGTGGCGGCGGTGAGGCGCTGGAGGTTGGACTCGTTGAGGCGGGAGACAACCTCCTGGCCGAACGTGTTGCGCGCGGCGCCGCCGTTGGGCGCGTAGCGGTTGAGGGGGACCTTGGCTCCGGTGGTGGTGCCGACGCCGATGGCACAGACCTTGAGGCGTTCGCGGGCCCAGCGACGGGCGGTGGGGATGAGGTTGCCGTCGAGGTCCTCGCCGTCGGAGATGAGGATGACGACGCGCTGGGGGATGTTGTTGGAGGCGAAATAGCGGCCGGCGCGTTCGACGGCGGAAGCGAGGGAACTGCCGGCGTCGTTCATCAACTCCGGGTCGAGATACCGCACCGTGGTGCGGATGGCGGTCATGTCGAAGCTGAGTGGGGCATTGAGGTAAGCGACCCCTGCGAAGGAGATGATGCCAACGCGGTCGTTCCCGGCGGAGTCGAGGAAGCGGTCGATGGCGTTGGTGGTGGCGATCCAGCGGTTGGGGCGGATGTCGGCGGCGAGCATCGAGCGGGAGGCGTCGATGGCGAGGATGTAGGGGAGCCCTTGCAGTTCGGCCTGTTCGTTCTTCTGGAAGACGAGGGGCCGCGCGAGGGCGACGAAGAGGGCGATGACCGACAGGATCAGTAGGCCGGCATCGAGCAGCAGTCGGGACTTGTCGTGGCCGGGGTCGGCCCAGGCGCGGCCGGGTCCACCGGCGAACTGGCGGACGAGGCGGTCGCGGCGGCGTCGGGCGAGGAAGAGGAGCAGGCCGACGAGGAGTCCGGCGAGGGGCGCGGCGGCGAGGAGCAGGGGATGACCGAACTTCATGGCGAGCGCCTCCGGAGGATTTCGGTGAGGAGGATGCCGCCGGTGAGGAAGGCGGCTCCGAGGCCGGCGGGCCACTGGTAGAGTTCGCGCCAGGCGACGTAGCGCTTCTGGATGAGTTCCCGTTTTTCGAGTTGGTCGATCAGGTTGTAGATGCCGGACAGCGTGCGGGAATCATTGGCCTGGA
>JBIKWS010000374.1:0-4741 GCA_044356195.1 Cyanophyceae cyanobacterium | reverse complement strand
TCCGCCGTGGATCCCCGGGCCCGCTTCATCCTCGGCGACTTCAACGACCGGGACCTCATCCACGCGACCCTGAAGTCCGTCGCCCCGGAGGCCGTCATCCACTTCGCCGCCAACGCCCTCGTGGGCGAGTCCATGACCAATCCATCGAAGTATTTCCGGAACAATGTCGGCGGCGGTCTCAACCTCATCGATGCCGCCGTCGCCGCCGGTGTCCGCAAGTTCGTCTTCAGCTCCACCTGCGCCACCTACGGACCACCGGACCGCGTGCCGATGGATGAATCGCTCCCGCAGCGCCCCATCAATCCGTACGGCGAATCCAAGCTGATGTTCGAGAAGATCCTGCTCTGGTACCGAGAACTTCACGGTCTCGACTTCGTCGCCTTCCGTTACTTCAACGCCGCCGGTGCCTCCGCCCAATTCGGCGAACACCACCGCATCGAGACCCACCTCATTCCCAACGTCCTCCAGGTCGCCCTCGGCCGGAAGACCCACTGCGAAATCTACGGCACGGACTACCCCACACCGGACGGCACCTGCATCCGCGATTACATCCACATCGCCGACCTCGCCCAGGCACACATCCTCGCCCTCGAACCGGGCAAATCCGGCTTCTACAACCTCGGGAACGGCGAAGGTTTCTCTGTCCGCCAGGTCATTGACGTCTGCGCCCGCATCTCCGGGAAATCCATTCCAACCATCGAGAAGCCCCGCCGTGCCGGCGATCCTCCCCGCCTCGTGGCCGCCGCCACCCGCGCCTTCGACGATCTCGGATGGCGCCCGAATTATCCGAAGATCGAGGACATCGTCGCCACCGCGTGGGATTGGCACGTCCGCAACCCGGACGGGTACCCCGACTGACCGTCGACCTCCGGACTTGAACCGCCCCACCGAAACCGCTACCTCCACACCCAACATGTCCAGCGTTGGAAAATTGATGCGTCAGGCTCAGCGCATCCAGCAGCAGATGGAAGCCGTCCAGGCCTCGCTCGCCCAGAAGACCGTCGAGGCCCAGGCCGGCGGCGGGGCCGTCAAGGTGGTCGCCAAGTGCGATCAGACCATCGCCTCCATCAAGATCCTGCCGGATGCCGTGAATCCGCAGGACGTCCCGTTCCTCGAGGATCTGGTCGTGACTGCCGTCAATCAGGCGCTCCGTCAGGCCAAGGAAGTCTCCGAAAAGGAAATGGGCTCCGTGACCAGCGGGCTGTCCATCCCCGGGATGTTCTGATCCCCACCCCGCACGACGGGTTCCGGCGAGTCGCCTCCATCTTCTGACCGTGGCCTCACTCCCGGAACCCATCGTCGCCCTCAGCGCTGCCCTCGGCCGCCTGCCCGGGATCGGCCCCCGCTCCGCCGAACGCCTCGCCCTCCATCTGGTCCAAGCCGATCCTGCCGTCACCCGTACCCTAGCCGACGCCCTCCTCGCCGCCCGCGAACGCGTCGCCCTGTGCCAGCTTTGCGGAGCCCTCACCGAAGCCCAACCCTGCCCGATCTGCTCCGACTCCACCCGCGCCAACGGCATCCTGTGCATCGTCGAACGCGCCATGGACGTCCTCAGCCTCGAAAAGTCCCACACCTTCCGGGGACGTTATCATGTGCTCGGCGGCCGCCTGAGCCCCCTCAACGGCGTCGGACCCGAGGATCTGCGCATCGACAGCCTCGAATCCCGCATCGCCCCCGAAGCCATCCAGGAAGTGATCCTGGCCCTTGGCAGTGACGTCGAAGGCGAAGCCACCTGCGTCTACCTCGCCCAACGCCTCGCCGGGCAAGGGGTCCGCGTCACCCGCATCGCCCAAGGCCTCCCCGCCGGTGCCGGCCTCGAATACGCCGACGACCTCACCCTCGCCCGCGCCCTCGAAGGTCGTCGGGACGTCCCGCGGTTGTGAGATTCGTGTTCGAAAAGGTGTAGGCCGAGTGCCCCCACGCGGCGGAACCAAGGCCTGCGCCGGCTCCCACCGCCGTTTCCATGTTGAACCCGCGGACACCACCCGGCTTCAATCCGGGACCTTGAATCCGCAAGCTCATCCCACAGCCGCACCCACCGGAGCCTCCGCTTCGGTGCCGTCGCCCATCCCCCTTCCAAAGGCCATCATCTTCGACCTCGGCAAGGTCCTCCTCGACTTCGACTACGGAATCGCCGCGCGCACCCTCGCACCCCGGACGCGCATCGGCGAAACGGCCATCCGCGGCCTTCTCGACCAATCCCCGCTCCTGCACGAGTTCGAGTCGGGAAAGATCAGCGCCGCCGAACTCTACAAGATCTTCGTAAAGGAATCGGGGTTCACCGGATCCCTGGCCGACTTCCGCGCGGCCTTTGGCGACATCTTCACGGAGATCCCATCCATGATCGCGATGCATGCCGAACTGCGCGCCGCCGGGCTTCCGACCCACATCCTTTCCAACACCAACGACATCGCCGTCGAACACATCCAGCAGCGCTTCCCGTTCTTCGCCGGGTTCACCTCGTACATCTTCTCGCATGAGGTCGGGGCGATGAAACCCAAGGCCCCCATCTACGAAGCTCTCGAACGTTCCGCCGGCTTCACAGGCACGGACCTCCTCTACATCGACGACCGTTCTGAAAACATCGACGCCGCCATCGCCCGCAACTGGCAGTGCATCCTGCATCACGATCCCGCCGCCACCGTCGCGGAGGTGTGGCGCCGTCTCGGCCGCTGACCTTCCCCGTTACGGCGTTGTCCCGGCCATCACGTCCGCCGACGGCTCCGAAGGTGGCGGCAAGGTCGGTTCCGGCCGGCGAGGCTTCGCGGCTTCCTCCGAACGTCGGCCGTGGACCTGGTAGTACAGCACCGGCACGGCAAGACGGCTGATCAACAGCGACGCCACCTCGCCCGCCATCAGCGAGATCGCAAGCCCCTGGAAGATCGGGTCGAACAGGATCACCGCCGCCCCGAACACCACCGCCATCGCCGTCAGCAGCATCGGACGGAACCGCACCGCGCCGGCGTCGACCACCGCGTCCGCCAGCGGCAAACCCTCTGCCACGCGCTGCTCGATGAAGTCCACCAGGATGATCGAATTGCGGACCACGATCCCGGCTCCCGCCATGAACCCGATCATGGATGTCGCCGTGAAGAACGCGCCCATCGCGCCGTGCGCGGGCAGGATGCCCACCAGTGAGAACGGGATCGCCATCATCACCACGAGGGGCGTCACCAGCGACCGGAACCACCCGACCATCAGCACGTAGATCAACACCAGCACGGCGGCGAAGGCCATGCCCAGATCGCGGAACACCTCGATCGTGATGTGCCATTCGCCGTCCCACTTCAGCGCCGGCAACAGATCCGACTCCGGCTGGCTCGCGTTCAGGATCCGCAGCGGATCCCGCGTCGCAACGCCCGTCACCGCCGCCACGTCCAGCTTTGCCAACGTCTCGTTCATCGTCCCGATGGCATAGACCGGGCTCTCCACCACCCCGGCGACATCCCCGATGACGTACGTCACCGGCATCAGGTTCTTGCGATGCCGACTGCCGTCCACGGTGGACGTCTCCAAACGCACCAACTCCCGCAACGGGATCAACGGAGCCAGACCCGACCCTCCCGGCTCCGGCAAGGCATTGCCGTCTCCGGAACGAACCCGCAACGCCAACAACTCCTCCGGGCGCGCCCGCGTCGACCGGGGAAACTCGAGGACGATGTTCACGTCCTCCTTCTCCGCCGGGACGTGCAGCAGGTCGATGGATTCGCCCGCCACCGCCAACCGCAACGTCTGGGCAATCGCCGCGGCGCTCACGCCGTGCAATGCCGCCTTTTCCTTGTCGATGACGAACCGCACCTTCGGTTGCGGATCCTCGACGTACCAATCCACGTCGACCACGCCCGGCGTCTTGCGGAAGATGTCTCGCACCGCCCGCGCCAATCCGGTGCGGGCAGCATCATCCGGCCCGTAAACCTCCGCCACCAACGTCTGCAACACCGGCGGCCCCGGTGGAACCTCCGCCAACGCGACCCGCGCGCCGAACCTGTCCGCAATTCCCGACACCGCCGGACGCAACCGTTTCACGATTTCGTGCGACTGTGCCTTGCGATCGTGCTTGGGCCGCAGGTTCACCTGGATGTCGGCCACGCTCGCGCCCCGACGCAGGAAGTAGTGTCGGACCAATCCGTTGAAATTGAAGGGCGACGCCACGCCGACGTAGATCTGGTAGTCCGTGACCTCGGGTTCCTTCCGGATTTCCGCGGCCATCGCCCGCGCCGCTTCCGCCGTGCGCTCCAGCGAACTGCCCTCCGGCAGGTTCAGGATGACCTGGAACTCCGACTTGTTGTCGAACGGCAGCATCTTGACCTTCACCCATCCCACGCCCACACCCGCCATCGCCGCCAACAACAGCAGCGTAATGCCGGCAAGGAATCCCCATTGCCACCCGCGATGGTGCAGCAACGGTCCCATCACCCGACGATACAGCCGGGTCGCGCCATCCTCGGGCTCATGGCCGTGGGCACCGTGCCCCGCCACCGAGTTCACTCCCTTGCGGGCCATGGCCAAGAACCGCACCGAAGCCCACGGCGTCACGACGAACGCGATCAACAGCGACCAGAACATCGCCGCGCTCGCGCCCACCGGAATCGGGCGCATGTACGGCCCCATCAACCCACCCACGAAAGCCATCGGTAACACGGCCGCGATCACGGCGAACGTCGCGAGGATCGTGGGGTTACCCACTTCCGCCACCGCTTCCACCGCCACCACGGACAAGGGACGCCCCTCGTTGCCCGGA
>JBIKWS010000014.1:0-16137 GCA_044356195.1 Cyanophyceae cyanobacterium | reverse complement strand
ATCCCCATCAAGGTGGATGCGGTCGTCACCTACAGCGATCCGGACTGGGGGATGATGATGGTGGCCCAAGGCACCAATGGAATCTTTGTCACATCCAGTCCCCTCTCCTTCACCCCGGGCGATCTCGTCCGCATCCAGGGATCGGTGATCCGAGGCGAGTTTGCCCCCTCACTGGACGCCTCCAAACCGGGAAGCGTGACCCGCATCGGAACTGCCCCCATACCTTCCCCCTTCGAATTGACCGGCGGGCGCCTTCTTCGCGGTCAGGAAGATGCCCAACGGATCCGCATCCGCGCCATCCTCGGCCAGACGCGGATCGAACCCAGTGGCCGGAACGTCCTCCACATGGTGTCTGAATTCGGGGAGTTCACCGCCTACCTGCCGCCCCGTTCAAAAGCCGCCATTCCCACCAACAGGATCGGCTCCCAACTCACCCTCGTCGGCGTCTGCGGTACCGAATTCAACGCCCTGGGCCAATACCTGAACTTCAACCTCTTCCTCAACTCCACCAACGACATCGAGTTCACCACCTCGGATTCCACGCCGCTTTTCGAACTTCCCGTCCGCAGCCCCCGCGACGTCTTCGGCTTCCGACTCGGCGACGATCGCCTCCACTTCGTGCGGGTGGAAGGCACCGTGACCCATGTCGGCGAGGGTTTCTGCATCCTCCAGCGGGATCAGGAAGCCATCCGCATGCGGCTCACCTCGTCCACCCCCCGCCCCCTCATCGGCCAACGGCTCGACCTGGTTGGCATTCCCCAACCGGATGATTTTGGTCCCATCCTGACCGCCTGCCAGTTCCGAGTCCTGTCCTCGGGCACGCCTCCTCTGGCACAACCGCTTTCGGCCAATGGCCCCATCCAGTTCAACGACCAGAATGGCCTGCGCGTCATCTGCGAAGGTTCCGTCCGCCTCGCCAGCACGCAGTCCGGATTGCACATCCTCTCCATCCAACGTTCGCCGAGTGAATCCCTTGAGGTCCTCATCAACTCCTCAGCCGGCCTCATCCCTCCGCCGGAAGCTCTCGAAGTCGACGCCCAGATCCGCGTGGTGGGTGTCCTGGAACCCAAGACCGACAGCCCGCGCCAGAAATCATCCCCACGGATCCTCGTCGCCTCGTGGGACGACGTCTCCGTCCTCCAGATCTCACCCGCACGACGGATCCACCGCATTGCCACCCTCGCTTCCCTGAGCGCACTGGTGGTCCTGGGCATCTCGTCAGTCATCGTCATCCGACGACTCCGCGGCCAGGACAATGCCCTCCGGGAACACCAACGCCACCGTTCCGACCTCCAGCAACGTTACGACCTCCTCATCGAACGCGCCGTCGACCTCATCTACACCCTCGACCAGGACGGTCGCGTCCTCTCCTTCAACCAGGCCGCCCTCCGGTTCTTCGGCGTCAAACCCCACCAGGCCCGCGATCGTTCCGTGCTCGACATAGTCGTCCCGGAGCACCGCGAGAGCGTCCGGTCCCGCATGCAGGCCCGACTCACCGAACCCGAGTCCGAATCCCCTTTCGAGGTCGACGTGTTCGACCACGCCGGTGACCGCCGTACGCTCGAGATCACGTCCCGCGTCGTCCGTCTCGGAGAAGCCCCACCCCATATCGAAGGCGTCGCCCGCGACATCACCGCCCGTCGCCGGATCGAGGAAGCCCTGCGGGCACTCGTTGCCACCGCGGTCAGCGGTTCCGGCGAAGCCTTCTTCCAACGCGTCGTGCGGTGCGTCGGCGAAACCCTCAACGTCGATTACGCGCTGGTCGGTTGTCCCTCGGCAACGATCCCGGACACCATTGAAACACTCGCCCTCTGGGCCCTCGGAAAGCCCGCTAGCACCGCTTTCTATCCGATCCCCGGCTCCC
Organism: Cyanophyceae cyanobacterium; assembly: GCA_044356195.1. Taxonomy (GTDB): domain Bacteria; phylum Verrucomicrobiota; class Verrucomicrobiia; order Limisphaerales; family UBA9464; genus UBA6176. The sequence continues at coordinate 14,273 of JBIKWS010000014.1, read as the reverse complement.
CTTGTGCCGAAGTCCTCGAACGAAACTTCCTCGCCATCCATCAGGGGCTCCGCGAACGCTTCCCAAACGCGGCCATCCTCCAGCAACTCTCCGCGGAGGCCTACGTCGGATACCGTCTCCACACCACCAACGGTCGGTCCCTTGGCACCCTCGCCATCCTCCACCGCTCCCCGTTCCATCCCACCCAATACCAGCTTCAACTCCTCGAGATCCTTGCTGCCCGCGTCGGGGCCGAGATCGACCGCCTCCGCACCGAAGCCCACTCCCACGCCGTCACCGAAAGCCTCCGCCGCACCAACGATCTGCTCCTCAACCTCAACCGCCACCACATCCACGGCAGTGCCGACCTCTCCCGGATGCTCGAAACCATCGCCGGCCACGCCGTCGAGGGCATCCACGTGGCTCGCGTCTCGGTCTGGTTGCTCTCTCCGGACCGACGCGCCCTCGTCTGTGCCGCGCTCGTCGGACCGGACGGCCCGCTTCCTCCCGTCGCTGAACCCATCAACGTCTCCGACCACCCCGCCTACTTCGCCGCCATCGAAACCGAACGCTTCATTTCCGTCCTCGACGCCCAAACCGATCCCCGCACCCGATCCTTCGCCAAACCCTACCTCAATCCCCTCGGCATCACTTCGATGCTCGACGGCCCCATCCGCATCGAAGGCCATGTTGTCGGCTCCCTCTGCGTCGAGCATGTCGGCCGCCCCCGCGTCTGGACCGAGGGCGAAACCCACCTGGCCAGCGCCATGGCGGACATGGCCTCCGTCGCCCTTCAGACCAGCCGGCGCGCCGGCGCCGAACGCGAACTCGACCGACGCACCCGACTCCTCCAGAACCTCGCCAAGCTCTCCCGTGCCATGCTGACGGTTGATTCCGCCGACAGCGCCGTCGGCGCCGTTGTCCATGGCATTGGTCCCGCCACCAACGCGGATCGCTGTTACTACTTCATCCGCCACACTTCACCCACCACCGGGCGCGATGTTGTCAGCCAACGCCACGAGTGGTGCGCTCCGGGCATTCCGGCCGAACTCCTCAACCCGGTCCTCCAGAACTTCGACCTCCAGGCCACATTCCCCCGATGGGCAGAAGCCTTCGAACGTGGCGAACCTGTCTATGGCCCGACCCGCTCCTTCCCACGTCCCGAAACAGACATCCTTGAACCCCAGGGAATCCTCTCCCTGCTCTGTGTTCCGGTCCTTGTCGGACAACGCTGGGTCGGCTTCATCGGCTTTGACGCCTGCCGCGAGGAACGTCATTGGGAACGGTACGAGATCGACCTCCTGATCACCATCGCCAGCGACCTCGGCCGCAGCCTCGAACAGTGGGCCACCAAACGCGCCCTCCAGGAAAAGGAGATCCACTACGAAAGCGTCGTCGAGGTCCTCGCCGAGGGGGTGATGGTTGCCGAACGTTCCGGCCGGTTCACCCGCGCCAACGCCAACGCCTCCCGCATTCTCGGGATCTCCGCCGAAGAACTCCGCAACACGGACCTCCTCAGTACCAGCTGGAGCATCATCCAGGAGAACGGTTCCCGCCTCCCAAACCACGACTTCCCTGCCATGCGCACCCTCCAGACCGGTGAACCCTGCACCGGCTTCATCATGGGCGTCCGCCGCCCGGACGGGGACCGCTGCTGGATCAGCGCCAATACCCGGCCGCTCCGGGATCCGGGCAACGGCGAGGTCAACTCCGTCGTCATCTCCTTTGTCGACATCACCGAATCCCGCAAGAACCGCCTCGAACTCGAACGTGCCCGCGACGCCGCCGAAGCTTCCAACCGCGCGAAGGCCGACTTCCTCACCATCATCAGCCACGAAGTCCGCACACCCCTCAACGCCGTCCTCGGCTACGCCGACCTCCTCGAACAGGAAATCGCCGACGCCGACCTCCGCCACTACGTCCGAACGATCCGCCAATCCGGCGAGAACCTCCTCGAGATCATCAACGACATCCTCGACTTCTCAAAACTCGAAGCCGGCCGCCTCAAGCTGGAATCCGAACCCTTCGACCTCCTCGAAGTCTCCTACGCCGTTGCCGATCTCCTCTCCATCCGGGCCGCTTCCAAAGGACTCACCCTCGCCTTCGACTGGCATCCGGAAGTCCCACGCCAGATCTCCGGCGACGCCGGCCGCATCCGGCAGATCCTCACCAACCTCGTCGGAAACGCGGTCAAGTTCACCCACAGCGGCCACATCCTCCTTTCCTCCCGCCTGCTCCCCGCCGAACCCGCCTACCCCCAGCGCATCCGCATCCAGGTCGAGGACACAGGCCCCGGCATCCCTGCCGACAAACATTCCCTCCTGTTCCAGCGCTTTTCGATGGTCGACACCTCCCTCACCCGCCGAACCGGCGGCACCGGTCTCGGCCTCGCCATCTCGCGGCAATTGGCCGAAGCCATGGACGGCAGCGTCGGCTTCGCCAGCGAACCCTCCAAGGGCTCCACGTTCTGGTTCGACCTTCCCCTCCCGCCCAGCGCCACCGCTTCCACCAACGCTCCCGCCGCGCCTCCAGGAACCCGCCTCATCTTCGCCCTCCATTCCCCCCTTGCCTCCCGCCTCATCTCCCACCAGTGCCGTCACTGGGGCATCGAAACCAGCGTGGTCGACTCCGCCACCGGCCTCAGCGTCCTCGCCGACTGCGCCGCCTCCGCACGCCCCTTCGCCGCCGTCATCGCCGAGGCCCCGCTCACCCCTGCCATCGCCGAAGCCCTCCGCCAACACGGGCTTCCGTTCATCCTCCTCGAAGCCCCAGCGTCGACCACCCACCGCACGGATCATCCCGCCGCAATCGCACCAACCCTGCGGCGCCCGCTCCTCCACCCCGACCAACTCGCCGCCGCCATTGACGCCGTCCTCAGCCCCGAAAGCCGTCGGTCCGGTTCTTCCAGCACCCCCGTCCGACTCCTCGATACCGTCCGGGGAACATGACTCCCCGCTTGCGCCCCATCCCCGACGAACGACAGCCTTCCACCCATGTCGCTTCGCGCTCCTGACCTCGCACGGTTCATCGACCATACACTGCTCAAGCCCGACGCCTCTGCCGCCGACATCGAACGCCTCTGCAACGAGGCCCGCACCCACCACTTCCACGCCGTGTGTGTCCATGGCTCCCGCGTCGCCCTCGCCGCAGCCCGACTCGAGGACTCCGGGGTCCAGGTCGCCGCCGTTGTCGGATTCCCACTCGGCGCCACAGACACAGACTCCAAACGCTTCGAAACCGAAACGGTCATCGACCTCGGCGCGCAGGAAATCGACCTCGTCCTCAACATAGGCCGCCTCCGGGACAACGATCACCGCTATGTCCTCCGCGAACTGCGCGATGTCGTTGAAGCCGCCGAATCCGTTCCGGTGAAGCTCATCCTCGAAACCTGCCTCCTCACCGACGAACAGAAGCGCGCCGCCTGCTCGCTCGCCGTCGAAGCCGGTGTCCGCATGGTCAAGACCTCCACCGGCTTCAGCACCGGCGGGGCTACCCTCGAGGACGTCCGCCTCCTCCGCGCCTGCGTCGGACCCAAGCTCGGCGTCAAGGCCAGCGGCGGCATCCGCGACACCGCCACCGCCCTCGCCATGATCGAGGCGGGCGCCTCCCGCCTCGGCACTTCCTCCGGCATCGCCATCCTCCAGGGCCTTCCCGCCTCCTCCGAAGGCTACTGATCCTCCCGCCCACCCAAACTCGGCACTCCCACTCGGACCCGGCACCCGCTAGGCTCCAGCCGTGCTGCCTGATGTCCGACAGGAATCCCGCGACTCCATCGCCGCCCGTTTCACCGAGTGGGAGGTCCCCCAATACAGGGTTGACCAACTCCTCCAGTGGCTCTGGCCCCGGCGCGCCGCCTCGTGGGACGAAATGACCAACCTCCCCAAGGCCCTCCGGAGCCGCCTCGCGGAAACCTACTCGCTCCGCACCCTCGAACTCGCCCGCAAACAGGGCTCCCGCGACACCACGCAGAAGTTCCTCTGGCGCCTTCACGACGGTGCCTTCGTCGAAAGCGTCCTCATTCCTGCCAATCCCGCCCTCTACGGCGATCGCGCCGACCGCCACACCCTCTGCGTGTCCACCCAGGTCGGATGCGCCTACGGCTGCCGCTTCTGCGCCTCCGGCCTCGAAGGCTGGAAACGGAACCTCGCCCCCTGGGAAATCTCCGGCCAGATCCTCGCCATCGAACGGTGGCACGCCAGCCAGCCCGCGCAGCCCACGACGGCCGAAGCCACCGATCCGGCTGCTGCCCCGCCCGCGGCCACCCCAACGGCGACGACCACCCCCACGGCCTCCTCCCCAGGCCGGCTCATCAACAATCTCGTCATCATGGGCATGGGCGAACCCCTCGCCAACTATGACAACCTCCTCGCCGCCCTCCGCTCCCTGAACGCTCCCTGGGGCGGCCACATCGGAGCCCGCAAGATCACCATCTCCACCTCCGGTCTCGCACCCCGCATCCGCCAGCTCGGCACCGAACCCGAACAGTTCCAGCTCGCCATCTCCCTCCACGGCGCCACCGACGCCGTCCGCAGCCAGATCATGCCGGTCAACCGGAAGCACCCACTGGCCGAACTCACCGCCGCCTGCGACGAATACGTCCAACGCAAGGGCCGCATGATCACCCTCGAATACATCCTCATCCAGGGCATCAACGACGGCCTCGACCAGGTCCCCCACCTCGCCCGCCTTGCCCAGCGCCTCAACGCCAAGGTCAACCTCATCCCTTACAACAAGGTCGACGGACTCGAGTGGATCCGCCCCTCCGACGAACGCTGCCGCGCCTTCGGTTCCGCACTCGACGCCACCGGCGTCGTCACCACCCTCCGCATCGAGAAGGGGCACGACATCGACGCCGCCTGCGGCCAACTCCGCCTCCGCACCGAACGCGAACTCGCGACTGCCTGAATCCCTTCAGGCCGCGTGCCCCTACGCGGCGGGATCTCCTGACACTCCGGGTGAGGGCACCCGGCCTTCCATCTGGCGACTGGGTTCTGGCAACTGGAAACTCCTCTCGCCCACCGCTCGCGGATCCATCATCCTCCCACGTGCTCGCGCTCCTCGATTACGGCGCCGGAAACATCCGCAGCGTCGAAAAAGCATTGATGGCCGTCGGTGCCAACGTCCGCCGATTCCAGTCCGCGGACGGACTCGAACACGCTTCCGGGATTGTCCTTCCCGGCGTCGGGGCATTCGACGACTGCCTCAACGCCCTCCAACGGCAGGAACTCAACGTTGCCATCCACGCCTGGATCCAGAACGGCCGCCCATTCCTCGGGATCTGCGTCGGCTACCAGGCCCTCTTCGAACGGAGCGAGGAATTCAACTCCTGTGCCCTCGGCCTCGGCGTCTTCCGCGGCCCGGTGATCCGGTTCTCCCCAACACCGGAGGAACCCAAACTCAAGATCCCCCAGATCGGCTGGAACCAGGTCGAGATCACACGCCCGGATTGCCCCCTGTACAAGGGCATCGCCCAGGGCGCTCACTTCTATTTCGTCCACAGCTTCTATCCGCAACCGGCCGACGACTCGATTGTCGCCACCCGGACCCGCTACGGAGTCTCCTTTGCCTCGTCCGTCTGGCGCGAGAACGTGTACGCCACCCAGTTCCATCCGGAAAAAAGCCAGGCCAACGGACTTCGCCTCCTCCGCAACTTCGTCGACATCGCCGAAGGTCAGCGCTGAAGTACCCCGACCGCAACGCATCCCGCCACCACCGCCAGGACCGGGACCCGCCCGCTTTGCAGCGCGGCAAACCCGACAAGGGCGATGGCGGCGTCCTGCCATCCCCTCACGGCACCGACCCACACCGGGTCCCACAGGGCCGCCCCCAGCAAGCCCACGACCCCGGCATTCACCCCAGCCATCATCCCGCGGGCTGTCTTTCCTGAGGCCCACCACTGCCAGAAGGGCAAAACGCCCGCCACGAGCAGCAAACCGGGCAGGAACACCGCCAGACAGCACGCAACCGCCCCCAACGCTCCGCCCATCGGCTCCGGCAATCGCGCTCCCAGGAATGCCGCCAGCGTGAACATCGGTCCAGGCATCGCCTGCGCTGCGCCGTACCCCGCCAGAAAATCGTGGGAGGTCACCCATCCGGGTCCAACCACCGCCCGCTCCAGCAAAGGCAGCACCACGTGCCCTCCGCCGAATACCAACCCTCCCGCCCGGCTGAATCCGTCGATCATCTCCCCGCCGCGGCCAACCAGTCCCCCCACGCCCACGACCAGCAATCCGTAGACGCAGAGGCAGGCCACACCCACCGAACGGCCATATCCCACGAACGCCGCCGTTGCCGGAGTCGGCATTCCCGACGCGCCGCCCCATCTCCCGGCCAGCGCGGCCATCCCCATCAGCACGGGCTGAACCCATGCCTCCCGCCACAGCAGGCTGGCCACCCCCACCCAGATCGCCACCCCAACCCGGAGCCAGTCACGGCACAGGCGTTGCCCCATCCCCAACACCCCATGCAGCACCACCGCCACCGCCACCCACTTCAACCCGTGCACCACCCCGGCCACCGATGCCGGATCCCATCGCGTCATCGCCATCCCCAACAAAGCCATGACCACCGCCGATGGCAGCGTGAACCCGACGAACGCCGCCACCGCACCACCCACCCCCCCTCGCTGCATCCCAAGGCAGAATCCCAACTGGCTGCTCGCCGGACCCGGCAGGAACTGACACAGCGCCACCCACCCCGAAAACTCCTCCTCCGTCACCCACCCCAACCGCTCCACAAACGCCCGCCGGAAGTAGCCGATGTGAGCCACCGGTCCACCAAACGACACCAATCCCAGTCGCAGGAACTCCCGGAACACGGCGAAAACCCTCCTCCCTTTCCCCACTCCGGATTCCCGGGCTTCAGTGTCACCAAGCCCACTCACCGGCCGCCTCTTTCTCCTTCGATATCGGAGTCCATTCCGCAGGCTTCCCAGATCGACGTCCCACGTCGAGGCCCGTTCCCGGGAACAGGACGTGACAAATCTCAGGACGTCAGGAAAATGCCTACAACGACCGGTCCTCCCTGATTCCCATGGTCGAAGTTCAGAGCTCAACCGCGGCCGCTCTCCCAGGCGCAGCGCCGCACGCCCAGATCGGCCTGCCCCATCACCGATCCACCATCGACGCGCCTTCCGATGGCGCTCCCCGCGGCCCCTTTTTCAATTTAACCCGTCCCGAATCACCGTCCCTCACGGCCTCGGGACTCAACCCAAAACCAACCATGAGCAAACATGCTGCGCCTGACTGAACACACCTCCGAGATTACACTGATCACCACCCTCACCCTTGGCCTCCTCTGCTGTTCCTGGCTCGCCTGGCGACTTCGAAATTCCCGAAGCAAACGTCCGGTGGCTTGGCTCGCGGCAGTTTTTCTCCTCTGCGCTGCCCTCCCATTTCAGGCCTGGGTCCGGGAACTCCTTCGCAACCGCGCCATCGATGCTCCACGCACCGTGGCTTTCCAGTCCATCGCGGACAGTGCCCATCCAGAAGCCAGATCGGCTGCCGTCGCCGCCCTATTTGGTGCGGACACCTCTCCCGCGCAACTCCGGAACGTCCAGCAGGAATTTGGTCCTGACTTCGCCAAGGCCCTCGGTGCCTGGGCCGACTCCGGCGCCAGCACGGCTTCCACCATCCTTGCCCTCTACCCGACCGAGGCGGATGCCACGCGCGGCTTCCACGGGTACCTCCGCTACCACGGCATTCCGCGGGACAAGACGGCTGACGGACACCTTGGCCTTCTGCGCGACCGCCCCGTGGGCGGTCGCCTCTTCGCCCTCCGCCACCGGAAACTCGTCGGCATCTGGATGGCCGACTCGGACATTTCCCTCCGCGCCGCCGTCCAGGAATCAGGCATCACCCTCCCCCCAGGCTCGGTCCTGAATCCGCCCGAAGCCCTGCAAACGGGACTTTGGGACCAGTACGCGGACCTGATCCTTCTTGGGCCGCTTTTCGCGGTGTGCCTCCTGTTCCTCTGCACCCGCGGACTCAGCTGGGCCGGAAGCGAACCGCCGCGTGCAGGCACCTCGCCCGCGCCTCCCCAGCAACTGGCGACCTTCCTCGAGCGCCTCAACGAACTCTCGCTCCCCATCCGGATCCGAGCCGCAGATTCCCCACAGGAATTCATCGCCGAGTGGCGCCTCGACGTCCCCCATTGGCGGCACGTTGCAGTTGCCAACCGCATCCCAAGACTCCGGCGCATCCGACTCTCCCTCGATCCGGACTCCCATTGCGTCGTGGGACTCGAACAGACGGCGGAATGGTCCCCCGAAGAACCCACAGGTCAGCCCGCCACCGGTTGGCGCACCAATCCCTGGCTGGTGTTCTTCCTCCGCCCGCTTCGACGCTCGCCCGGGATCGTCTACGACGCCCATGGCGTTCCACACTCCGACACTTCGGCCCGGTTCGAGATGCGCACCACCGAATTCCGCGATCCGCTGATCTCGATCGTCACGCGCTGCGGTTGGGAATGGCGTCCCCTGCTGTCGGACCGGACGAAGCGCGGATGAGGCGGATCACCCCGGCAACGGCAGCAAGCGTCCACAGGATCCCGAGCCATCGGGATCCTGCTGGCGCAAAAACAACCGCCCCGTTGAAGCCGAGGAACAACACCACGGCCCACCACACGAGACGCCCTGTGCGCCCAAGCCGGTTCCATCGCCACGCAACCCACGCCCACGCGATCAGGAACCCATAGTTCACCCACAGGCCGCCTCCGGAACGCCATCCAGTAACAGACGCCACTTGCGCCGCCGTTGCTTCCTCGGCGGCCGCATGGCTCCAGCCGTGCGCGACCTGAAATGCCAAGGCGGCGTGCACCCAGAGGCACACGCCGCCCACGATCCAGCACAACCGCTCCCGTCGGACCCACGCTGAAAGCACCCCGAATCCAAGCGCCGCCCAGATCGATGCCTTCAGCAGGAACACCACAGCGTTCCTTATCGACCCGCGCCCTGAACGGTGACGTCCAGACAGACCGCTTCACTGGCACTCCGCGCGAAGACACGTCCACCGGCAACCACCGGGGTCGTCCAGCACTTCCCCGGCAGCACATCCGCACGCGCCACCTCCTTGTAGCTGCCGGTCGCCGCTTCGATCAGCACCAGCTCACCCGTGTCCGACAACGCCAGGACGTGACGGTCCACCCCGATGACGTGTCCCGGCCCAAACCCGTTCTTCTCCCACTTCACCTCACCGGTCTTCACGTCCACACATTTCACCGGTCCGGTGCCGTACTCCTTGAACTGGAACATGCCGAACAGATGTCCGTCGAAGAGCACCGGCGTCGACCAGTGGTTCGCCAACGGCTTGTTGCCAGCCTTCCGGTAGATCTCCGACGCCTTCCAGGAACCACCCTCCCGGGTGATCCGCGCTGCACCGGCCCCCACCCCGTAACCTGCCGAGCAATAAACGACGTCCCCCGAAACCACGGGTGTGATCGCCGTCGACACCGCGAACGGAAACGCGTACCGCCAGAGTTCAGCGCCTGTCTTCACATCGACCGACAGCAAGCCGGACTTCAGGAAAAAGACCGCCTGCCGCTGCCCGTGGATCTCGGTCACCAACGGCGTCGAGTGGGTCATCGTCTCATCAAAACCCTTCCACCGCACCGCACCCGTTGCCGCATCAAACGCGAGCAACGATTGCCCCGATCCACCTCCCGCCACCAGTACCAGGTCCCCATCCACCACGGGCGACTGCGCGCTCTGCCACGAAATGTTCTTCCCACCGAACTGCTTCACGAGGTCATGACGCCAGACTTCCTTCCCGCTCGCACCGTCGAGGCACACCAGGACCATCTTGGCCGACATCGCGTAGACGCGGCCCCCGGCAATCGCCGGACTCGACCGGGGTCCGTCGCCGCCCTTGTTGCCATCCGCACCGGCGTCTCCGCCGTCATTGATCTTCATCGTGCCCAACCCATGAGCCCAGAGCTCCTTGCCGGTCCCGGCATCCCGGACCACCAACGCCTCCTGGTCCACCCCGTTGATGTCCCGCAGCTCAAGGCACGCCGCACGTCCCTCGGCCACGGCGAAGGAACTGAATCCACCGCGACTCGGAACCCGCCACAGGACCTTGGGTCCTTCCGCCGGCCAGGAGCTCCGGATCTTCTCCGGCGAATGCCCTGTTCCCAACGGACCCCGGTACCCCGGCCAATCCGCGGCCTCAGCCATCAGTGCCCCCAGACAGGCCACCATCCCGATCGCGCCCACCTTCCGAATCGTCATTCCAGTCATGCACCAAACCTGTGCCGCACAGGCCCTGCCTTCAACCCCAATCCTCTTCCTCTTCCGCCGCGCGCCCCGCCTTCTCCATCGCCGCACGCAACTCCGACCGGAATGCGTAGCGATGCCGCGGCGTGATCAGGATCCTTCGTCGCCACCCGCTTCGTACATGCACCACCATCTCCCGATGACCCGGTTCCCATGTGTTCACCCACGACACCGTATCCAACAGGGTGCCCTCCCGTCGCGGCTTTGAAATCCGCTCGATCTCCGAAAAGGGAATCTGCCGCAGGGTCATCCCGAAGCACATGATGCGAAGGCTTGTCCGGCCCACCACATAGCGGATCCGCGTCTTCATCCACGCGAGGAACCCACCGACCAAAATCAGCGCGACCAGTCCAGCCACCACCCACAACCAGGGATTCATCCATCCTCCTTTCGTCACGTCGGTGGCCTCGCCGCCACGGCGGCAGCCATCGTCGATACGCTCCGCAAAACCTGCTGCGCCACCTGCTGGTCGGTGATCTTGACGCCGTACTTCTTGTCCAACGCCACCACCAACTGCAACGCATCCACCGAATCAAGGCCCAACCCTTCCGGCCCGAACAACGGACGATCATCTCCAATCTCTTCCGCCGTCACCGGCAGCATCAGTGTCTCCACCAGCATCGCCCGGATCTCGTTCCGAAGGTCGGTTTCGTTCATGAGTGCCCGCTCGATATACCCGGGTTCCTTCCGCCCTTCAAAGGATACCACCATCCACCTTCAACTCCGCCCCCGTCACATACCCTGCCTCCACCCCTGCCAGGAACCGGACCACCGCCGCCACCTCCTCCGGTCGACCGAACCGCCGCATCGGCACCGTCGACAGGGCCGCCTGTCGCCGCTCCGGCGTTAGGTGCGCCAGCGCCTCCGTCTCCACATACCCGGGACAAACCGCGTTCACGGTGATTCCCAGTCGCGCCACCTCCTTCGCCAACGCATGGGTCAACCCCACCACGCCTGCCTTCGCTGCCGCGTAATTCGCCTGTCCCGGCGGTGCCAGCAGTGCACTCAAGGACGCCATGTTCACAATCCGTCCGAATCGCCGTGCGATCATCCCCGGCAACACCGCCTGACATCCATGGAACACCCCGTCCAGATTCACCGCCAACACCCGGTCCCAGGAAGCCACCGGCATCGTGGCCAACAACCCGTCCTCCGCCGCACCGGCGTTGTTCACGAGCACATCCACCCGCCCGTCCACCGATTCGATCAGCGCCACCGCCCTGGCCCACGACTCCCGCTCCGTCACCTCAAGATCCACGCACCGGCATCGCCCCTCCGATTCCACACACAATCGCTCCGCCAACTCACGGTTGGAACGGACGCCCAGCCACACACGGTTCTGTGCATCCGCACCCAACATCGCCCGCGCCACCGCCAACCCCAACCCACCGTTGCCGCCCGTCACCAGTGAAACCTGCATGCCCCGTACCCAACCAACTCCCACCCCTCCCCGGAAAGCAGGAATCCAAAACCCCGCCGTGACGGGGTGGCGACGTCCCCGTCGCCCCCTCAAAGCCCCTCCCCAAGGCGATGAGGACATCGCCGCCCCCCTCAAAGACGGGGTGGCGACGTCCCCGTCGCCCTTCCCCAGAGTTCCTCCCCATGGCGATGAGGACATCGCCGCCCCGAATCGGGATCAGGCTTCAAACTTGAAACTTGAAACTCCTCCGCCAAACACCCCTCCCAACCCCTGCAGGTTCGATCCCGCCACGCACACGCCCGTCCGCCCACAACCGTTCACCACCCCTTCGATCGCCGCCACACATCCCCAACCGCCCGCAGCTCCCAACCCGCTCCCAACGCGGGCCGACAACTCTTCCACCCCAGCCAAACCCACCCCGACCCCAAACACTTTTTCAACCCCCATTCCCCGAACTTCCGCAACCATCGCCTCCGCGATCGACTCACGCGAACGCCCCCGCAGATAGGGCCGCGGTGTTCCCACCCATTCCAGTTCCACGCTCCCTCCCCCCGTTCCCAGCAGCACCGCCGCCCCGCCCTCCGACGTCACCGCAGACCGCGAAAACAGCCGCACCGCCTCCGACGTCGTCCAGTCCGACTCCTCCGCGGCCACCACGAGGCAATGGTCCACCCATCCTCGCGCAAGCCAGTCCGACGCCATCACCATCCCACTCAGGAAACCCGTCTCATCCGACACGCACGTATCGTTCCGCGCCGGCGTGCCCAGCACGGCGGCCAGATGCGACGCCGGCGCATTGAACACCGTCTCGGGAAAGAGCATTGGGCTCGCCGTTGCCGGATCCACACCCACTTCGCCAAAGAACCGACGCGAGTACTGCACGCTCCCACCCAACACGCACGATACGATTCCCAACCGCCCCAGATCCGTCACGCCTCCCGCCATGGCCACCGCTTCCAGCGCCGACGCGACCGTGAAATGCGAAATCGGACTCGCGCGTCGCAACCGCGGATGCATCTGCCACGGAGCCCTTGTACCCAGGGCAGGAACCCGCATCACCGCATGCCGTCGTCCGTCCGGACGCTCCACCTCCGTCGGCACCGCCGCCGATTCGCCCATCAACCATTTGGCAAACGCCTCGTTTCCCCAACCGGCGGGTGACACCACACCGTACCCGCGCACAAACACACGGCTCATCGGAACCTCCGCAGCACGAGGCTGGCGTTAGCCCCACCGAACCCGAACGAATTGCTCAGGACGCAATCCACCCGCGCCCCCCGCGGCGACGTCACCAGCGGAAACCGGCACGCAGGATCGGGAGCTTCCACCGGACACCCCGGCGGAAGCCACTGCCCCTCCATCGCCATCAGGCAGATCACCGCCTCCACCGCACCGGCCGCGCCCAACAGATGACCAATCCCACCCTTTGTCGAACTCACGGGAATCCGTTCCACCGACGCCCCGGCCCAGCGGTTGATCGCCGACGCCTCCGCCGAATCATTCAACGGCGTTCCCGTCCCGTGCGCATTCACATAATCCACGGCGTCAGCCCTGATCCCCGCCTGCCCGCAGGCCGACACCATCGTCGCCAGCGCCGCGTCCCCCTCGGGATGCGGTTGGGTCAAATGATGCCGGTCCGTCGCCGCTCCATATCCAACAATCTCCCCCAACACCCGTGCTCCGCGCCGCTCGGCACTCGCCAGGGACTCCAGCGTCAGCACCGCCGCCCCTTCGCCCAGCACCAGACCGTCTCTCCGCGCGTCAAACGGCCGGCAGGTCGTCGTCGACAACGCCTGAAGCGAATCAAATCCGGCAAAAACCAACTGGCTCAACGCATCGTATCCTCCCGTCAACACCCGCTCCGCCCGACCCGAGCGGATCCACTCGAACGCCTCGCCCACGGCGTTGGAACCCGACGCGCACGCATTCGCAATCACCGTGGAAGGCCCCTCGAATCCGAAAGCCTCCATCAGGTCGAGCACCTGCCGCTGCGGCTGGTAATGGGTCACCCGCGTCGCCTGACGGATCCGCACGGCCGGTCGGGCGGACGCATGCCGGAAAAAATCCTCCCCCAACGCCATTCCGCCGCTGGTGGTGCCCAGCACCACCGGCAGCCCAACAAGACCTTCCTCCCATCCCGCCTGCCCCCAGGCTTCCGCCGCCGCCATCAGCAACATCCGACCCGCGCGATCCAACCGCCGCTCCTGCCGCGCTCCCAGCGCCGTGGACGGCATCTGCTCCGGCAGATCGATCTCTGCGGCATGCCGCGCCCTCTGCCGCGCCACTTCAAACCCACGGACTTCACGAACTGCCGTCCGTCCGTCCTGGAAACCCGCGGCATTCACCCCCCACCCACAGCCCAGCGCCGTAATGATGCCGGCCCCGGTGACCACCACCCGGACCGGCTCGGACGTTCTCCTGGAGAATGGGAACAGCATCGTTTGCAGCGTCCGCCCACGCTACGGACCTGCTTCCCACCTTGGAACCCGAAAACTTGGCCCTTCTGCCAGCCGGGCGCATCTGGACACTGCCCCCGCATGGAACGGGGTGCCAACATCCTCGTCGCCGTTCCAAAGCCTTTCCCAAGGCGATGAGGACATCGCC
>JBIKWS010000373.1:0-4747 GCA_044356195.1 Cyanophyceae cyanobacterium | reverse complement strand
ACCAGCCCGGATTCTCCAGAATGTTCCGCTGGATCACCGGCGGCGTCACCGTCCCGTAGTACCCGACGCCAATGTACGACCGGAAAACCTGGTTCTTCGACGCGATCGACCGCAGGTGGGCCAGCGCTTCGCTCTCGGACAGGGCCGGCGGCAGGTCCATCGGTTTCGACACCCGGATCGTCGCCGGCACCGCCGCCTCGGTCAGGGCAGCCAGGGTTTCAAACCCCAACTCTTTCAGCATCGCCTGTTGGTCCGCTTCGGACGGACCAATGTGGCGGCGGGCGAAACGGTCAGGATGGGGCAGACGATGGTCGCCCCGCGAATGGTCGGTGACGTGGCTCATGAAGAGATCAGATCCGCCGGCGGCGGAAGGGGCGACGTTAGGCCCAGACCCCGCACGGGCAAGCGGGTTTTGCTCCCAATTGCAGTCCGGACGAACTCGTCCTTGCCGTGAGCCCCGCTTTCCGGCAACTAAGCCCCATCATCTCCACGCCATGAGCACTCCTGCCGCCGCTTCCAACAATTTCCCGAAACTCCACAACGCCATGTGGCCCGGCCTCGTCGGCAAGGGCAGCCCCGGCGCCGAACCGTTCATCGACCTCGACACCATGCTCGACCTCACCGCCAAGGCGGAGGTCAACGGGCAGAAGTTCGATGGCGTCGACCTCTTCCTCTACAACCCGCACGTCGACATCGACATCTCCGACGACGGCATCAAGGCCCTCGCCGAGAAGATCCAGTCCAAGGGGTTCGTCGTGGGTTCTGTCGTCGCCCCCGTTTGGTTCGATGGCTCCGCGATGGGCGACGCCACCAAGCGCGCCAACTGGGTAGCCGCGGTCCGGAAGGCCTGCCGCATCGCTGCCAAGCTCCGCGAACTCGGCGTCCGCCCCTACGGCATCGTCCGCATCGATTCCGCCGCTGGCGTCCATGACTGGGCCGCGAATCCCAAGGCCAACACCAAGATCATCGCCCAGACGTTCCGCGAGGGTGGGAAGGTCGCCAAGGACCTCGGCGAACGCCTCGCCGCCGAAGGCGAGATCTGCTGGGCCGGCATGCACTCCTGGAAGTACATGCTCCAGACCCTCGAAGAGACCGACATGCCCAAGGTCGTCGGCTTCCAGGCGGACATGGCGCACACCCTCCTCTACACCCTCGGCTACAACGCGCCCGAGCACCGCATCGTGCCGCCCAAGTTCCACTGGGAACCCGAAGCCTTCCACAAGGCCATGAAGAAGATGACGTCCGCCCTGCGCCCGTGGATGTTTGACTTCCACGTCGCCCAGAACGACGCCACCGTCAAAGGCTCCGGCTCCCACGACAAGACCGGCAAGCACTGCGTCGTCAACGATCCCAACGGCAAGCTGAACGTCCCCCGCGACGCCTCCTACTGGCTCCGCGACGACGCCGGCAAGGTCACCAGGAAGACCAAGCACATCTGCTGGGACGGTTGCATGTTCCCCAACGACACCATGACCAAGCAGGACACCTGGAACAACATCCTCGCCGCCATGCTCCAGGTCCGCGAAAACCACGGCTGGAAGGCCTGACGGGGGAGAGTTTCAAGTTTCAAGATTCAAGTGTGAAGCCCGGCCGCAACTGAAGGCCGGGTGCCCTCACCCGGCGGGTATCTGGAAACTGGGAACTGGCGACCGGGATCTTCCCCCTGAAACTTGCCGAACTGACCCGTTGCGCCGTGGCGACCCCGTTGGTTACAACTCCGCCCCGTGCCGCAACAGCACACACTCAAGAACCCGGCGACTTACGCCGGCATCGGACTCCATTCCGGAAACAAGGTCACCCTGACCCTGCTTCCGGCGCCTCCCAACACCGGCATCCGCTTCCGCCGCGTCGACCTCGAAGGAAAGCCTGAAATCGAGGCCCGCGCCGAGTACGTCACGGAGACACAACGTTCGACCACCATCACCAAGGGGCACGTCAAGATCCACACGGTGGAACACGTCCTCGCAGCCCTCGCCGGCATCGGCATCCACAACGCCATCGTGGAACTCGACGCCAACGAACCCCCCATCGCCGACGGTTCCGCCCGCGAGTTCGCCCGAATCCTGCGCGATGCTGGTTCCGTGGCCCAGAACGAGACCTTCGAACCGTTCCGTGTCACGGCCCCCCTCGAACTGACCGTCGGGGAAACCCAGATGGCCGTCTTCCCGCACAACGGATTCAAGATCACCTGCACGAGTTCCGACCGTGGCGGCCGCTTCACCCAGTACTACAGCACCGAGATCACCCCCGAGACCTGGGACAAGGAAATCGCCCACGCCCGCACCTTCTGCTTCTTCGAGGAGATCGAGTTCCTCATCCGCAACGGCCTCATCAAGGGCGGATCCCTTGAGAACGCCATCGTCATCCGCGACGACGCCATCCTCACCAACGAACCCCTCCGCTACCGCGAGGAGTTCGTGCGGCACAAGATCCTCGACATCATCGGGGACCTGGCGCTCATCGGACGGCCAATCCACGCCCACATCATCGCCGTCCGCCCCAGTCACCACGCCAATACGGAACTGGCCCGCGTCCTCACCGCCCAGATACGCAAGCCCATCGAGGCTGCCCAGACTTTCGCTCCGCCCCCCGCGCAGACCCAGGAACGTCCTCCGCAGGAGAAACCCGCCGAGAAACGACCGGCCGCCGCCAACACCGTGAGCCACACTCCCGATTCCACGGAAGCCCTCATCCGCGATGGGGCCACCCTCGACATCATGCAGGTCATGCGCATCCTCCCGCATCGCCCGCCCTTCCTGATGGTCGACCGCGTCACCCGCATCGAGGGCAACAAGATCACCGCCCTCAAGCAGGTCACCATCGGTGAACCGTATTTCGAGGGCCACTTCCCCGGGCATCCCATCATGCCCGGCGTCCTCCAGCTCGAAGCCATCGCGCAGGTCGCCGGCATCCTCATGATGCGCCAGGCTGAAAACGCCGGAAAACTCGCCTACTTCATGTCCGCCGAGGACGTCAAATGGCGGAAGCCGGTCCGCCCCGGTGACAGCCTCATCATCGAGGTCGAGATGACCAAGTCCCGCGGCAAGATCGGCAAGGCCCGCGGCGTCTGTTCCGTCAATGGCGAAGCGGTCTCCGAGGCCAACGTCACGTTCATGCTGATGGACCGCTGACCCGCCCTGCCCCGCCACTGCATCCACGGCCATGCCGACGTCCATCCATCCCTCCGCCGTTATCCATCCCAATGCCACCATTGGCGAGGATTGCACCATCGGACCCTTCTGCGTCCTCGGCGAGCACGTCGTCCTTGGACCCCGTTGCACCCTGCATTCCCACGTCGTCATCGAGGGGCACACGGAGTTGGGATCGGATAACGAGATCTTCCCCTTCGCCTGCCTCGGCGGAAAGACCCAGGACCTGAAGTACCGAGGCGGCACCACCTACGTCCGCATCGGCGACCACAACGTCTTCCGCGAGTACGCCACTGTCCACGCCGCCACCGCGGACGGCCAGTCCACCATTGTCGGTTCCCACAACCACTTCCTCGCCTACACCCACCTCGCCCACGACGTCCGGGTCGGCAGCCACGTGATCATGTCCAACGTGGCCACGCTCGCCGGCCACGTCACCGTCGAGGACCACGTCGTCATCGGCGGCCTCGCCGCTGTCCACCAGTTCTGCCGCATCGGACGCCACGCCATGATCGGCGGATGCGCCAAGGTCGTTCAGGACATCGCCCCGTTCATGATGGCCGACGGCAACCCCGCCGAGACCCGGTTCACCAACAAGGTCGGACTCGAACGTGCCGGCTTCTCTGCCGAGGCCATCAGCCAGCTCACGAAGGCCTACAAGGTCCTCTTCCGCTCCGGCCTGACCACCGCCAACGCCCTCGCCCGCATCGAAGCCGAACTCGGCGAATCCCCCGAAGTCCGACACCTCGTCGCCTTCACCCAGTCCAGCGAACGCGGCCTCGCGAAGTAGGCTACCGATCCACCGTTCATTGCGAGAACGGATTGAGCGTCTGCAAACCCGGGAAGTGATCGGTATTGCGGGTGACCACGGTCAACTGATGCGTGAGAGCCGTCGCGGCAATCTGCGAGTCCTTGATCCCAACTTTCCGTTGAAGCATGCGCCTGGAAAGAGCGGTTCATCCCACTCGGGAACCTCAATCCCCTTCAAGGCACCGAGATGCTCGGAAAGTCGGCGGCCGGGTCGGCCCCGTATCCGCCGGAGCACAACTTCCTCCTTCCGCCGGACAACCTCGAAATCGTCGCCGGCCTTCAGATCCAACGCATCGCGGATCGCCCGGGGAATCACGATCTGTCTCTTGGTGCTCATGGTTGCTGTCATGGCAGTAAGACATTCCTGCTGACTCCTGTCGTCAAAACAAAGATGGCCTGAATCGCCGCAATCTCCGCAGACCGTCCCGTACGAAGGGGATCTCATCCCCGGTCAGCAGATCCGCCTGGGCCTCAGCCCTTCTTCGCCGGCAGCAATCCCTCGATCACCTTCGCGGTCAGTTCATGGCCGTCGAGCAGCGGGTAGCCTTCCCAGCGGACGATGCCCTCGGGATCCAGAATCACCACGTGGGGAATGCCGGAAACGCCATATGCCTTCGAGGTGCGCTTCTGCGTGTCGATCGCCTGGAAGTACTCGAGGACCGGCGTCTTCATCTTCCGGACCACCTCTTCCGATTCATCGGTGATCCCGATCACCACCAACCGGTCGCCGAACTGCTTGTGGAAGGTGTTGAGTTCAGGGATCGCCTTGCGACAGGGGCCACACCACG
>JBIKWS010000372.1:0-4748 GCA_044356195.1 Cyanophyceae cyanobacterium | reverse complement strand
AGCGATTCCTCGGGTGAATCGGCACCGCGGACGACGCTCCACAGGGCGCGCAAGAGAAGGAGGATCATGAGGTGACGGGATAATTTCATGGGAGGCCGCGGGAAGTCTGCCGATTCGGGATCGGGGTTTGAAGCCCGCAGGGCGAGTTTTGGGTTTCAGGATTCAAGTTTGAGGTGGAACGCCGCGTGGGGGCACTGGGAGAAGGTGCCAGTCGCCAGTTCCCAGATTCCAGATCCTGACTGTAGGCCGGGTGCCCTCACCCCGCGGAACCAATGGAGCTGGCAACTGGCAACTGGCAACTCCCCCTTCGGCATGGGGTTTGTCCCGCCAACTTCGGCGTTGCCATGGGCGATGGGTCGGCAAGGATGGGCGCGTTCAATCATGAAACACGTTTTGCCATTCATTGCTGCCGCCGGACTTCTGGCGGGTTGTGCGACCTCGTCGAAGACCAAGACCGTGACCACGACCCCGGATCCGGTGCCTGCAAAGGTGGGATCGGTCGCAGTGGCGACCCCGGGAGCCCCCGGGTCGCGTCTGGGCAAGCCCGACGCAGAAGGTTTCACCGTGATCTTCGATGGCACGTGGGACGGTTGGGTGGTGAACGAGAATCCGTCGGCGTGGAAGATTGCGGACGGCGCGCTGCGGGCCTCGGGTGACCGCAGTCACTGCTTCTATATCGGGGCGTTGGCGCCGTTTAAGGATTTCGAGCTGAAGGTCGACGTCCTGACGGAGCCCGGTTCGAACGGCGGCATCTACATCCATACGAAGTATCAGGACACGGGATGGCCGTGGGGTGGCTACGAGACCCAGGTGAACCAGACGCAGGGTGATTGGCGCAAGTCCGGCAGCATCTATTCGGTGAAGGACGTGCGCGAGGTGCCGGTGAAGGACAACCAGTGGTACACCCATCACGTGATCGTGAAGGGCAACACGGTGAAGATCTATCTCGACGGCAAGCTGGTGAACGAGTTCACCGAAGAAGCCGGTCGCGTTGCCGGCAAGGATTTCGAGCGCAAGCTGAACCAGGGAACCTTTGCCTTCCAGGCGCATGATCCCAAGTCCGTCGTCTACTACCGCAATGTGCGGGTGAAGAAGTCCTGATCCGCGAGGGACAGGGAGCAGCCCGGACCGGCATCGCCGGTCCGTCCAGCGGGGCGGGTAACGGCCAGGGGCCGACCCGCCCCGTTGCTTTGGGAGGATCAATCGGGGTCCGCGGTGACACCGGGGTCCGGGCCCGCCTTGAGGCCGTGCGAGCGGAGCTTTTCGCGGAGCGTCACACGGCTGATGCCCAACCATCGGGCGGCCTTCGCCTGGTTACCGTCGGCGCGGGCCATCGCCTGCGAGAAGATCTCGTGTTCCACCCGGCGCATGATCTGGTCGAAACCGTTCTGGAAAGTGCCCTGTTCGGCGCCCGCGAGGATCTCCCCGACCATGCTGGCGAGGGAGTCGTTGGGGAGGCTTGTCCTGACGCCCTTTCGCAGCACCTCGCGGATGTCGAGGCCGGAAATCGGATAGCCGTTGGTGATCAGGAGGGCCTGCCGGATGACGTTCTCGAGTTCGCGGACGTTACCCGGCCATGAGTGGTCGTTCAGCACCTTGAGGGCATCGGGGTCGAGGGTTGGCGGCTTGAACCCCAGCGTCTCGGCGTGCTTGAGGGCAAAATGGGTCGCCAACAGCGGGATGTCCTCGGTGCGCTCACGAAGCGGCGGCAAGAAGAGCGAGACCTGGTTCAGGCGGTAATACAGGTCCTCGCGGAAGGTTCGGGCCGCGATCGCGGCGTCGAGATCGACATGTGTCGCCGCGATGATGCGGACATCGACGGGGATGGTGTCGCGTCCGCCCAGGCGTTGGAGGGTCTTTTCCTGGAGGACCCGGAGAAGCTTGGCCTGCGTGGAGGCTCCCATCTCGCCGATCTCGTCGAGGAACAGCGTGCCTTGGTGCGCCTGTTCGAAGCGGCCGATGCGACGTTCGATGGCACCGGTGAAGGCACCGCGTTCGTGGCCGAAGAGTTCGCTTTCGAGGAGGGTTTCGGGAATGGCAGCGCAATTGACCGCCACGAAAGGGGCTCTTGAGCGTTCGCTGTGGGCGTAAACGGCGCGTGCGATGAGTTCCTTTCCGGTGCCGGTTTCCCCGCGGATGAGGACGGTCACGGGCTTGGCGGCAACCCGGCCGATTTCCTTGTAAACGGACTGCATGGACCGGCTCCGGCCGACGATGGAGGCTGGTTGGATGGGGGGGGGAGCCGGGTCGGCCGAGGGGGGGCGAGGCTTGCTGCTGCTGAGGGCCCGGGCCATGACGGCGAGGAGTTCCTCCATCTCGAACGGCTTGAGGAGGTAGTCGTAGGCCCCTTCCTTCATCGCCTCGATGGCGGTTTCGGTGGTGCCGTGCGCGGTCATCAGGAGGATCGGGGTTGCAGGGATTTCCGCATGGAGCTTCCGGATCACATCCAGGCCGCCCAACCCGGGCAGGCGCAGGTCGGTCAGGATGGCGTCGTAGCGAGTGCGGGCTGACATTCGGCAGCCTTCGTCGCCCCGTCGCGCCAGATCGACGAGGTAGCCCTCCGCGGAAAGCACGGAGGCCAGGGCGGAGGAGAGGGAAGTATCGTCCTCGATGACGAGCAGGCGATGGGAGGCGTTCATGGACTCAGGGGAAGGACAATGCTGAAGATGGTGCCGTTTCCGGGCTCCGTCCGGTATTCGATGAATCCCCCGTGCTTCTCCACAATCCGAGCCGCGATGGCGAGTCCGAGCCCGGTGCCGTCGGCCTTGGTGGTGAAGAAGGGATCGAAGAGGCGGGAACGTGCCTCTGCGGGGATGCCCGCGCCGTTGTCGCTGACCTCGATGACGGCGGCCGGTGAGGGAAGGGTGCGTGGATGGCGGTCAGCGCGTTGGACGCGCAGACGGATTTCCCCGGTTCCGCCGAGGGCTTCGAGGCCGTTTCGGACGAGGTTGATCAACACCTGTTTGAGTTGGGAATGGTCGGCGCGCAGCCGAAGGTCGGGCCCGGATTCGAGCAGGATTTCCGCGTTGCGGGAGTGGGCATCCGGAGCGAGGAGATCGCGGACTTCGGAAAGGACCGACCTTGCCGAGAGATCACCGGGGACCGGATCGGCGGGACGGGCAAATTCGAGGAACCCGCGGACGATCCGTTCCAGGCGGTGGATTTCGGAATGGATGATCTCGGCGTCGGCAGCGGCAGGGCTGCCGTGCTCGAGACGCCTCTGCTGCGTGAAGAGCCGGGCCTTGATGGCCGTGAGTGGATTCCGGATTTCGTGGGCAACTCCCGCGGCAAGCACGCCGAGCGACGCGAGCTTCTCCTGCCGCGCGATGAGGTTCCTGCTTTCAACAAGCTGGAGTCGCAGGGGGCGGATGAGATCGCGGTAGACGAGCGCGCTGAGGGCGGCGGAGAGAATCACGATGGCTACCAAGGTGCCGATGAGGAGTTTGACGAGCCGATTGAGCCGCGAGCGGGCAATGGCGGTAGCCTCCTGGAGCGCCTCCTCTCGGAGGCGGAGGAGTCGACGGGTATCCTGAGCCATGTCGGCGGCATGATCGCCGAGGAGCGCAATGCGTGGGGCGACATCGGCGTGGGACGCGCCGTCGGCGATCATGGTCCGGATCCTCAGCGCTTCCTGCCAGTACTCGTCGAAGACCTGGCTGATGTTGTCGAGGATCTGGAGTTCCCCGCTGCGTGTAATGCTCCCGCGTTGTTCATGGAGCCATTGGAGGAGCCGCTGGTGGGCGGCGACGAAGTCGTCCCACTTTTTGGGATCCCGCGAAGCCTCGTAGTTCCGGAACAGGGAGCGGAGTTCGTGGAGGTCCGCTGAAAACGTGTCTCCGACGCGGAAACTGCGGACTTCCTCTTCCGAAAGCCGCGAGCCGAGCTGATCGGCTGCCTTCCATGCGGTCCCGCCGGTCCAGATCAGGATCGCAAGGGCCGAGATGATGGCCGAGGCGAAGATGAGGACGCGACGTTGCATGGGGCAAAGGGTGCTCGGGCCGGGCACCGGGGCCAAGCCGGGAACGGCGGGTGGGGTGGACAGGAACTATCCGAACGTGGAAATGAACTGGCCTTCCCATCGCTGTGGCGCGGTGCTTCGGATGCGAAAAGTCCCGGAAAATGGGGTGTTTCCTCGTTCACTCGTGTTGGCACGCCGCTGGCATCATGGAGGGACACCGAGGCGCTCGCGCCTCGGTACGCAGCGGTCCGTTCCTCTTCGGTGTCCAAGGCGCCTGTCGCGTCGTGGATTGGGGATAACGACGAATGGTTGGTTCGTCATGAGGGTTAGCCCCCCTGGCGGGGGATGGCTGCTGCGGTCCACTTTTTGGTTGGAGACAAGGATGCCAGCGTTGCCCACAGAGCGGGGTCTCGGCGGCCTTGAGCGGAAGCGTCCACCGCTACGCTTGCTCATCGTCGAGTCGGACCGTGTTGTGCGGGATGCCCTTCGCGAGGCTTTCGAGATGGAGGGTTTCCGGGTCGTTTCCGCGGCAGGGGTTGGGGACGCGGAATCCTCGTTGGATTCCGGAGCCTTCGATTGCCTCCTGGTCGATGTGCAATCCGAGGCCGCAAGAGCGTGGGAGACGGTCACAGTCCTTCGGGATCGGTCGCAGGCCCGCCTCGGGGTGATGAGTGTCCAGTCCGGCTTGTTGGCACGGGCGAAACGGTTTGGGGCGGATCGGTTCTGGCAGAAGCCGCTGGAGCCGGGGGAGGTAGCCGCGTGGATACGCCGGGAGGCCTGTCCTCCCGAA
>JBIKWS010000371.1:0-4755 GCA_044356195.1 Cyanophyceae cyanobacterium | reverse complement strand
CTTCCGCGGTCCCGCCGTGCCCGCCTTTCGATCCATGAGGAAGACCCGGTTGCCCACCACCGCCGGCCCCACGTAACCCGCGTTCACGGGAACCTTCCATTTCACCGGCGGTGGATTGGTCGAAAGGTTCTCCACGATGCCGGTCTCCCGCCAGACGCCGTCGCGACCGGGGCCCATCCATTGCGGCCAATCGTCGGCAAACAGCGAAAGTGTGGACACGGCCAGCGCGGCCAGTCGCCCGCTCCATCGGATCCAAGGGAAGCTCATGGTGCGGAGACGAACGCGGAAGACCGCCCGGGAGTTTCAACAGGATTTGTCTGGCCACGGCCATGCTTCCACATCAGGGAGAGTGGACGTGAAGATCCTACGATTGTGGTTCCCGCTGGTATTGGCCTTTGTCCTCAGCGCCTGCTCCGGTGGTTCCACCGGACCTACGGAAGCCCAGGCGCGTGCGATGCTGGAAGAGGACATCCAGAAATTCTCCCAAGGCTGCATCCAACTGCTGGAGTTCAAGAAGACGGAGGAGAAGCAAATGGATAGCCTGATGTCCGTGAGTGCGACCGTGCGCATTGAGTTCCTGCAGGACTGCGTCTGGCCAAACGAGCGTCTGGTCGTGGTCTCCAAACTCGTGCCCGGCGTCTCCCCCAACGTTCGCAAGGGCGACCAGCGGATCGTCAGTCTGGATTTCCTGTTCGAGAAGGCCGACGGCGGATGGAAGCCAGTCCGTCCCAAGGATGCGACTTCCGCACCGACCCGCTGACGGGGACCGGTTCCGCGGTGCGGGATTGGGATGCACGGGTTCACCAGCATGAGACCCTCGGGGGCTGTTTTTGACAGGATGAACGGGATTTACAGGATGATCCCGAACCAAGACATAAGCGGCAATCCTGTCCATCCTGCCATCCTCCCCCGGGGCGCATCTTGACACTGCCCCCACATGGAACGGCGTGGCGACGTCCTCGTCGCCGTTCCAGAGCCATTCCCATGGCGATGAGGACATCGCCGCCCCGCATCCTTTCCAACAGGGGGCAGTGTCAGGATGCGCCCCCTCCCCCGTTCCGTTCAGGGGGTGACTTGCGGGGCGATGGACCCTTGGGTACGTGTGATACCATGAGCATTCGCTTTTACCAACACCCCCAGACCTGCTCCTGGCATGAAGTGCGTGAGAGGTTGTCTGCGCTGAAGGGCGTCCGGATCACGGGTGCTGTCGACGATCCAGTCATTGGTTCGTGGATCGATTTCAACTTCCGTGGGCACGACTTCACGATCCATTCCGAAGCCGGGACCTTCGTGTTCTCTGCCGGCGCTGGGAACCCGCCTGATTCCCTTTGCACCGAGATCCAGTCGCACTTCGAGACGTTCCTGGGGAAGTCCACGGACAATGGGGACGGTGGAGCGATGGGTTTGATGCGGAGGTGATCCGTCACCCGTCCATTGGCCAGAAACTGACTCCGGTCTCCGCACAAAACTTTTACAGTCTTCTCACAACCGGCGGACAAAGGCCGACGGGAACCGGGAATGATCTGGCGGATGAATCGAAGACGCACGCAGGCGGGAAAGACCATGGCAGAGGAAACCTGTCCGCGGACGCCATCAGTGGGTCTGTGGGGCCTTTGCCTGTTGATCGGGCTTCAGGCGGGATGTGCCAGTCGCCCGCCGGCACCCACGGCGATGCAACAGCTCCAGGGAACGTGGTCGGGCGTCATTGCCAACAACCCGAAAAATGAGCGCTACACGATCCGGATCCGCGGTGATTCCTTCCACTTTCACCGGGACACGAATTTCTGGTTTGAGACAACCATCACGCTGCCTCCGGGCAAGGAACCAAAGCAGATCCATGCAACCATCCGCGACAGTGCGGGTGGCAAGGACAGCAGCGTCGGCGAGACCGTCATTGCCATCTTCAAGATCGAGGAAGAGACCCTGATCCTCGCCACGCGTGGCACCGACTCGGATGAGCTGCCCCTGAGCTTTGAGAATTCCAATGACAGGGGCCTGACCCGCTATGAACTGAAACGGGTGCCGGATCCTCGATAGGGCCTTGTGACTGCGGGAGGGCGCATGTTGATACTGCCCCATTTTGGAAAGGATTCGGGGCGGCGATGTCCTCATCGCCATGGGAATGACTTTGGAACGGCGACGAGGACGTCGCCACCCCGTTGCATGCGGGGCAGTGTCAGGATGCGCCCGTGACTGTGGGAACCCAGCCAGCTTCCCTGTCGACACCGGCTTGGGTCCGCCTAATGTGCGGCCTTGGTATCGCATGGTCATCCTCATCCTCATCTCCGGCTTGTTGGTGATGTGGTGGGTTGCCCTGACGCTTCTGCTCATCAGCGATCACCTGCGCCAACCGCGCTCACCCCGACCGGAGGCAGTGATTCCGGCAGAGGCGATGCCATCGACTTCCCGCTGGCCGTCCTGGCGTGACTATCTCGCCCGACCAATCTTGTTTGTGATCATTCCGTGGTGCGCGCTGGTCCACACCGTTGTCCTTCTCGCCATTTGGCCGTGCTTTCCAATCCACCGGTTTTTTCGTCCAAAGCGGTTCATCAGACTCCCATGAACATCGAACCCCCACCGGTCATCGCTGCCTTCTTCCACGCCACGAACACGCGGGAGTTTGCTGATTTCCTCTCGCTGTTCACCCCGGACGCCCACGTCAACGACGAAGCCAACGATTACCATGGGGCCGAGATTGCCGCTTGGATCGACCGGGCCACGGCAGACACGAAGCCAACGGTGGATGTCACTGGAATCGCAAATGACGGCGAGAAGTGGCTGATCACCGCCGGAGTCAGCGGAAATTTCCCGGGCAGCCCAGTCCAGCTCCGGTACCACTTCACGCTCAAGGACGACAGGATTGCCACATTGCTGATCAAGGCGTGAGCGTGCTCGAGCCGGCCATGCACCTACGACTCTTGAGATTGTTCCTGGGATTCTCCGCCTTCGCCTGGGGCGTTTCCGTGGTGGGGGTGTTCGTCAGTTGGTCCGCGGCAGCGGATGCGTTGCAGGGCCTGGGCGCCCAGGCAATCGCTTATGACCGGATGCTGGATTACTGGCTGCGGATGGCGTCCGGAGCGTTCGCCCTGGTGGGCTGTTGGTATCTGGTGCTGATGATCTGGCCCCGGAAGTTCCACGCCGCGATCCCTTGGTTCGGCGGACTGATGCTGGTGGAGGGTGTCATCCTGCTTGTTCACGGAGTGCGACTTTCGTTGCCGCCGTTTCCCTTCTACGCCGACACCTCGGCCTGTCTCGTTGGCGGCGGAGCGATCCTCTACCTGTCCCGATACGCGAGACCGGATCAGCAGAAGCCGGCGGCCTGCGGATTTGACGGAGGGAACCTGACTTGATCGTTGCGTCCCGTGAACAAGGTCGCCAAGTCCGAGTCAGTGCGCCGGAGGGTCCGAGGCCCGGGTTGACCGAGGTGGTTCGAATCGCTACTGCTCTCAGCATGTCTGCTCAGCAACTCATCGACGAAGCCATGGCGCTCCCGCTTTCCGACAGGGTCTCGCTGGCCCAGGCACTCTGGCAAAGCATTGGCACTGGGTTGGCCGAGGCCGACGACATCGTCGCGTTGCAGGATTCCGTGCGTCGTGACCAGGAACTTTCGGCAGGTGGCGTCCTTGGCCGCACACACGCGGAGGTGATGCAGTCGGCCCGGCGCGCCATCGGATGCGCTTGATCTACCACCCAGAGGCCGAGGCGGAACTGATTGGTGCGGCTGAATACTATGAGCGGCGCCTTCCAGGACTCGGCGCGCAGTTGCTCGACGCTGTTGACCGAGCCATTCGCTCAATTGAGAGGGCTCCCGAACGTTCGACTGTCGTCGCGCCAGAGATCAGACGATACCTCATGCCTCGTTTTCCCTACGCGATTTATTACCGGGCCACTCCCGATCAGCTGCGGATCCTCGCTTTCAAGCATCACAGCCGTCGTACGGACTACTGGCATCACCGCCTCCCCGACTGATCGACTAGACAGTCCAGCGAACGAGCGCCAGCCGGCACGCGCCGATGGACACTGCGGACGAAGCCGGGGCTGGCTCCCGTCGGAGCGGTGGTCGTAGGGGTTGATCACTGCAACCATAAACACGCGGGCTGATCTTCTGGGCGTGAGTTCTACTGGCTAGATGGCGAAACGCCCTTGGCGTTGGCGGCCCATGCCAGCCAACATCCTGTCCATCCTGCCATCCTGTCCAAACCCAAGAGGCCTCCATCCTGTATTCATCCGTGTTCACACCATGACCTTTGGGGACCCAAGAGAGTTCGCAATCGAGGCGTATCACGAGCCGTCCGGCCCGGAGTGGGCCGGCTTCGGTCGCATGGCCATCGACATTCAGGGCGTTCGCATCGGCAACATCCGCGAAACCCACTGCTCGTTGTTTCATGTAGTGAACCGTTTTCGGCGGGTGTGCTCCCGACTCGAGGAACTTTGGTTCGAGTCCTTCGTTGGGCTATCCGATGCCGAGATGTTCACTCTCATCGACTCCCGTTACACAGGCATGCCGGTGGATGCGGACTATTCGGCCTGCGATTTCCTCACGAACACCGGAGAACCGTTTGATGGGGTCAAGACGTTCATCGTTTGCCGGCCGGGCGGTCGGGTCCAGGTGCTCTACCACCCCATCGAGGGCGTGCTTGGATCGGCTACCTGTTCAGCGACCACCTTTTGTGAGACTGCAGAGGCTTTCGTTGGTTGGTTTGACGACCAGGTGCGTGCGACGGCTCCACCATTCTTTCCCATCAACCCATTCGC
>JBIKWS010000370.1:0-4758 GCA_044356195.1 Cyanophyceae cyanobacterium | reverse complement strand
CCGAACTGGAGCTGGACCTCGGTTCCGAATTCCTTCTGGTAGGCGATCGCGACGGCTTCGACGGGGACCTTGAGCCCGGCCGCGCAGTAGACGAGGAGGGACTGCTTCCGGGCGGAGGTCCCGGGGCCGGAGGGTTTCCAGAACAACAGGAAACCCAGCCCCAGAAGGAGCCCGATCGATCCCAGAATGATGCTGCGCTTTGAATTCATGGCCGCGTTACCGCGGCGAACTTGGCACGGCCCCAAAGCCCTCCGCCAGCGGTCGGTTGCGAAATCTCTGTGTCACTTCCTGATCCAAAGTTGTCACCGCAGGGCTCTGACAACTTTAGTTAACCGTTGTGCCTTCCAGGACGTCTGCCCGGACATGGAACCCTCGCCCGCCCTCGCCGCAACGCGGCGCACGGCGACAGCCCGGGGTGGAGCGGAGCGGAACCCTGGGTCACCGCACCCCATGACAACTCGCCCCAACGGGGCAAAGCAAGCGGCCCCCGGTTCGGTGAACCGGGGGCCGTGGATTGGGCTGAAGCCTTGGGTCGTGGATCAGCGGCGGGCGCGGAAGAAGCGCTGGGCTTCGGTCGCGGTGGCGCGGTACGGCGAGGTGGTGGCCCCGGCGACCGGGGTAAAGCCGGAGGTCGGGCTGGCGGACGATTCGAGGGTTCCGCCGGTCCACGAGACCACGATTTCACCGTTGGCGGTGGTCACGCCGACGGTCGGCGGTGCGGCGGTGACGGGCGCGGTGAACCCGAAGGCGCGGGGCACGGTGGCGTTGTACCCGCCGCGGCTGAGGTAGAAGTCGTCGAACAGCGCGCTGTCGGTGGCGTTGTTGCCGGCGAAGAACAGCTTGTCGAGGTTCGGGGCGACGCCACCGATGATGGGATCGATCGCGAAGGGATCACGGTCGCTGACGTAGTCGGCGAACACGGTCGTGCGTGCGGCACCACCATCGCGCTGGATGTGGACGGAGAAGGAATCCGCCGGGTTCTCCGGATCCGCGAGGGGAGCGTTCCTGATGTCGATCCAGACGTTGTAGACCTGGTCGACGACGAGGGGATCCGCAGCGAATTCGAGGACGCCACCAACGTTGTTGAGGGTTCCGAGGAGCCATTGGTCAACCTCGAAGGTCGGGCGCGCAACCGGGCCGGCGTTGCCGCTGACATCGGCGTACCAACGGAGATTCTTGTCGGTGATGCCGACGATGTGGGAGAGCGCGGCGGTGGGTGCGCCGCGGACGATCATCCGGAAGAACAGCGTGCGTTGCTGGCCTTCGGCGATGGTGAGCGGACCGAGGTTCAGGACGGCGGCGCTGTCGACACCGGGAATGGACACCATGTGGTTGCCGTTCCGGTTTTCGATCATTCCCAAGACGCCGCGGAGGTCGGCCCAGTAGCCGCTGTTCGCCAGCGGGCCGGCGGGGTAGCGGTCGAAGTTGTCGACCAGGGTCCAGTCGTTGGCGACACCGTCGATGACGGTGACGGTGGTCTGGGCGGTGAGGGTGTCGAGACCGCGCTTGATGGTGACGGTATAGGTCGTGGTCTCGGTGGGAGCGACGGACCTGGAACCGACGCCGGCGACGGTCTGGGCGGTCACTTCACCGATGCCATTGTCGATGGAGACGACGGTGGCGTCCCTGCTGAGGTCCCAGCGCAGGAGGACGGAGTCGCCCTTCGCGATGGCGGGAAGGTCGGGGCCGAACTTGGCTATGGCCAGGGGTTGGAGCCGGGAGGGCGGCACGGGCGTCTTGGCCGTGCTGAGAAGCTGCGCTTCCTCAGGGCTGAGGGCGCGGGTCCAGATGGCGACGTCGTCGATCTCACCCGTGAACCAGGCCGAAGGCGTGCCGCGGAGGATGCCGCCGATGGAGGTGGTGTTGAGGGTCAGGGGACGGCGGGGGTCGATGACGATGTCATCCTTCACGCCATCGACGTAGAGAGCGGCGATGGGGGCACCGCCGACCTCGCGCTGGGTGTAGACGATGTGGTGCCAGGTGTCGTCGAAGGCCGGGGCCACGGAATATTTGTGGTTGCCGGTGGCACCGGTGTCGGTGCGGATGAAGCTGTCGACGGAAGCTTCCACGCCACCGTTGTGGGTGCCGATGTTGAAGAGGGGTTGGGTGTTGGCGGTGGAACCCTCGGAGAAGACGCGGCGGTCGGGTTGGGGCAGGCCGCGAACCCACAGTGAAACACTGAAGCTAGGGTTCTTGTACGCGGGGAGAGCTTCGCCGGGGTTGTTGATGCGGCGGAGCAGGGTCTGACGCGTGGCGTCGAAGCGGAAGGCGTTGCCCCACTTGCCGGGAACGATGTCGGCGGTGGTGAGGTTCACGAGATCCATGTCATAGCCGGAGGCCAGGTCCGGGGTCTTGGTACCCAGGGCGCTGTCGAGCGGCCAGTAGGCCACCATGCCGTTGGTCAGGTTCGCGGCGGGGAAGGTGCCGACGGAAAGCACCGCGGGATCGCTGGTGGTGGTGCCGTGCGGACTGGTGGCGACGACGGTATAGGTGCCGTTGTCGGCGATCTGGACGTTGGAGAGGGTCAGGGTCGGCCCGGTGGCGAGATCGATCGGTGCGCCGTTCTTCTGCCATTGGAGCGTGATCCCCGGAGATCCGCCAAAGCCGGCGCGCAGGGTGACGGTGTCCCCGACGAGGATTCCGGACGGAATCGAAGGTTGGACGGTGAAGAACGGAGCGGACTTCGGCACCGGGGTTTCGATCGTGCCGGCGACGAGCGACTGGATCTCGGCCTGGGTCAGCGCGCGGTTCCAGAGGGCGAGTTCGTCGACGGAACCCTTGAACCAATGGCTGACGGCGGCGCGCTGGATGGCACCGATGGAAACGGTTTCGTCGGGTGCGGTTGTCTTGGTGTACGTGCGGGTGGAATCGAGGGTTCCATCGACGTACACGGAGAACGCGCCGTTGTTGTCGACGAGGGCGACGTGGCGCCAGACGCCGTTGAAGACGGCGTTGGT
Organism: Cyanophyceae cyanobacterium; assembly: GCA_044356195.1. GTDB lineage: Bacteria > Verrucomicrobiota > Verrucomicrobiia > Limisphaerales > UBA9464 > UBA6176. Next base: position 1,801 of record JBIKWS010000370.1, on the reverse strand, counting down.
GGAGCGGTAATCGAGACGGGCGGTGCCGCCGAGATCGCGAAGGAAGATGTGCGGCAGCGGTTGGACGGTGGTGTTGGTGGAGTTTCCGGTGCCGAAGGTGAGCAGCGGATTGTTGGAGGTCAGGGAGCCTTCGGCGAAGGTGCGGAGGTCGTTCTGGCCGGCACCAATTCCCTGGACCCAGAACGCGACGGTGTACGCGGCGGACTGGGAGATGGGGAGGCCGTTCTCGGTGAGCTTCGTGTACACGGCGTGCTGGTCGACGCCGTTGAAGGTGATGGCGTTGCCCATCTTGCCCGGGATGAAGGCCTCGGCCCCCATGTTGTTCAGGACCATGTCATTTCCGGAAACGATGTCCGGAGTGGTGGTGCCGTCCGGCGAGGTGGCGTTGAGCGGGTAATAGGACACGAGTCCGCGGTGGATCTCCGCCCCTTGAAGGGAGAGCGAGATCACCGCTGGCAGGGTGAGGCAGGTTTTGAGTAGACGCATAGGTATGAGCATGAGGTTTGAGCACACCCATGCCGGGTGTGCGCAAGGACTCAGGGGGAACGGGACGATTCTTCCAAAGCCCAGCGTTGTGCCGCAAGGCAACATTTGGTGCGCCCGTGCGGTGGGGCGCATTCGGACACTGCCCCCGCAGGCAACGGGGTGGCGACGTCCACGTCGCCGTTCCGAAGGCATTCCCAATGGCGATGAGGACATCGCCGCCTCGTTCCGGATGCGCCCGGGCGGTAAACTTTGGAGTTCAACCGTCCGCCGTTGAACGGCAGGTTTCCGGGGCAATGAACTGGACTCACCTGCATCTCGCGTTGAATCACATTCCTGTCCTGGGCGTGCCCTTTGTGGTCTTGCTGTTGGCGTGGGGCTGGGTGTTCCGGAAGCGCGAGGTGGTACGTGTGGCGGTGCTGTGGATGGCCTTGCTGAGCGTGGTGGCCATCGCGGTGAAGTTCACGGGAGACTTCGCGGTGGAGGGGGATCCGAAGCGTTGGAGCGAGGCGCAGAAGTATGTGGGTCTCCACGAGCAATCGGCGGATCAGGCAACGACCGCCGTGTTCCTGCTGGGATTGGCGGCGGCGGTGGCATTGTACCTCGGGCGCGGGGAGCGGGTTTTGCCCGTCTGGATGCTGGCGGTTCTGGTCGCGCTTGGGATCGGGACGAGCGGCTTGTACGCGCGTTCGGCGAACCTGGGAGGACAGATCACCCACCCGGAACTGCGTTCGTCCGAAGCTGGAAAATGAGGCCTTGCGGACGCAGAGGGGCCTGACGAGAACAAGACCGTGGGGAAGGAAGACCTCTGGGAAGTGGGACCCGAAGGAGTGGTGCCCGCGACAGGACTTGAACCTGTACGATGTTACTCACTAGAACCTGAATCTAGCGCGTCTGCCAATTCCGCCACGCGGGCTGCGTGAGGGGCGCAAAATGGGGGTGGAGCCTGTTTGGCTCAAGCCTTTTTTCTGGAATCAAATGCCTGTTGCCGTGGGAAGGGGGGTGGTCCTTAATCCTGCGACAGGAAGTCATGCTAGAATGGAACATCCAGTCCCGGGCGCATACGTGCCATCAAAGTGGCCATGCGTTCACCGAGGGAGAACGCTATCACACCGTGCTGATCGAGGGTCGGAACGGGTTTGAGCGTCTCGATTTCTCCGCGGCGGCATGGAAGGCCCATGGTACGGAGATTTCGGCCCGAAAGGGGTTCGTGTCCCACTGGATGGGGACCTACCAACCCCCGGCGGCAGCTCCCGCGGAAGCCATCGGGCGGGCCGATGCGGAATCACTGTTGCGGGCATTGGTGGCGCGGGGGGAC
>JBIKWS010000369.1:0-4761 GCA_044356195.1 Cyanophyceae cyanobacterium | reverse complement strand
CGGACAGTCCTGCCGGGTGCTCGCACTGCACGCCAAAACAGGGGCCATCCGATGGAACCACGAGGTGTTCCAACAGGTCCCCCGACGCAAGGAAGGCCGGAATTCCTACGCTACACCAACGCCAGCCACCGACGGCAAACTCGTCTATACCTGTTTCGGCGATGGTAGCTTCGCGGCGCTGACCTTCGACGGAAAGGTCGCGTGGACCAACCGCGCGTACCCCTTCTACAGCCAGCATGGCCTCGGCACCTCGCCCCTCCTCGCGGACGGGTTGCTGGTCATGCCCTGGGACGCTTCCAGCGACGGAGCCGACAAGCTCGTGGGCTGGCAGAAACCGTGGGACAAATCCTTCGTCCTCGCGCTCGACGCGAAGACCGGCCGTGAGGCCTGGAAAACACCGCGCGGGATGTCCCGCATCGCGCACGGGGCGCCCGTCCTGTGGACCCACAAGGGCAGGAAGCAGGTCGTGACCGAGGCCGGCGACGTGGTCCAGGGATTCGACCTCAAGACCGGCCACCGTCTCTGGACCTCGAAGGTTCTCGGCGAAGGCAAGGTCCCTTCCCCGGTCATCGCCGAAGATCTTGTGTTTGCCTCCGGTGGTTGGGGTGGGCGCGAGTCGATCAAGGCCTTCCGCATGGGGGCCGAGGGCGACCTCGACGAGTCGAACCTCGTGTGGGAACAGAAGAAGGGTGTGCCGAAGCTTTCGTCGCTCCTCCACGTCAAGCCGTACCTCTTCGCGATGACCGATGGCGGCATCGCCACCTGCTACAACGCCACGACCGGCGAGATCATCTGGCAGGAACGCGTCGGCGGAAACTTCTCGGCTTCGCCGGTGGCAGCCAACGGTCGGTTGTACTTCGTGGGCGACGACGGCCAGACCACGGTGCTGGAAGCCGGACCGACATTCCGGGTGCTGGCGAGAAACCCGCTGGGTGAAAAGGTCCAGGCCTCGCCGGCGATCGCCAATGGTCGATTCTACATCCGCACCGCGGGCAGCCTTTTCTGCCTCGGCAAGTGATCCACCGACGGCCCCTCCACGGATTTTCCGGGCAGCGGCAGTTGGGTTATCCACCGATTTCACAGATTTCACAGATGGACTGGAACAAGAGGCCCCACCGCTTCGCTGTTTCCACGTCACATGCGGGATGAAACGACACCCTCTCTCAACCCGCTCCCAATCCGTGGAATCTGCGAATCTGCGAATCTGTGAAATCTGTGAAATCTGTGGATCCGTGGATCCGTGGATCCGTGAAATCCGTGGAATCTGTGGATCCAACCGCCTTTTCCAGAAATCCGTGGATTGAACCGGACGAAATTGGTCCGGAAAAGGATTTGACGGATTCGGCAAGCGCCATAGGTTGGCCGACGCAATCCAGACCGGATTCGTCCGGTTTGAATCGTCACACGCCAGCCACATGCAAATCACACGCGCCGCAGAGTACGGAGTCCTGGGCCTGACCGCCCTCGCACGCCGCCCATTGGGCGAGGTCGTGATGATCGAAACGCTATGTGCGGAAGAGGACATTCCCAACAGTTTCCTCGGAAAGATCCTCCAGAGCCTCTCGAAGGCCGGGATCGTGAAATCGGCGCGTGGCTCCGGCGGCGGTTTCAGTCTGGCCCGGAATCCTTCAGAGGTGACAGCCCTCGAGATCATCGAAGCCATCGAAGGCCCGATTTCCCTCCAGCGCTGCCTGGATGACGACCTGGGCTGCGAGCACAGCGGTGGGTGCGCTCTCTGTTCACTTTTTGCCGAAGCCCAGGAACGCGTGAGGGAAGTTTTCGGGCGCACAACGCTGGCCGACCTGACCGGGCGCCACATTCCGAACGGATTGGTCCGTCAGGCCCGCACCCGCGCATCCGACGCCCTCCCCGCAACACCCCATCCGACGCCGCTGCCGGTGGCTGGCCGGATCCCGCTGGAGGCAGAAAACACGCGCTGAAGGCTGTTCAGCCCAATGCTTTCACTCAACAAACGTTAACGAAACCACTTTTCAGACGAAGGACCAACCATGAGCGACACCTACACGCTGTATAACCCGACGGTAATGGACCACTTCATGAACCCCCGCAACATGGGCGACCTGAAGGACGCCGATGGCATCGGGGAAGTGGGCGCGGCCGCCTGCGGCGACATCATGAAGATCAGCCTCAAGATCAAGGACGGGAAGATCGAGGACGCCCGCTTCAAGACGTTCGGCTGCGGATCGGCGATCGCCAGTTCCAGCATGGCCACCGAGCTCATCAAGGGCCGGACGATCGAGGAGGCGATGAGCTTCTCGAACCAGGAAGTGGTCAGCGCCCTGGGTGGTTTGCCGCCGGTGAAGATCCACTGCTCCGTGCTCGCCGAGGAGGCCCTGAAGGCCGCCCTCGAAGACTACGTGAAGCGCCACCCGGAACTCGCCGAGCGCGTCGCCGCCGCCGAACCGGCCCTCGCCTGAACCGGTTCCCCGGTTGAAATCGCCCCGCGGCCCGACGGTACGTGCCGTGCGCCGCGGGGTTTTTCTTCACTTTCCAGCCCGCTCCCTCCATGCGCCAGGTCTACCTCGATCATCAGTCCGCCACACCGCTGCTTCCGGAGGCCTTCGAGGCCATGCGTCCGTACTTCACCGAGTTCTACGGCAACGCCTCCTCCCTCCATCAGCACGGGCTCCGGGTCCGCGACGCCCTCAAGAAGGCACGGCAGCAGATGGCGGCCCTCATCAACGCCGAATCCGAGGAGGAAATCTTCTTCACCTCGGACGGCACCGAGTCGTCCAACCTCGCCATCAAGGGCGTGGCTTACGCGAATGAGCGCAAGGGCAAGCACCTGGTGATCTCCGCCACGGAACATCCGTCGGTGGTGAATTCCGTGGAGTTCCTCGAAAAGCAGGGCTGGACCTGCACCCGCATCCCCGTGGACCCGGAGGGACGCGTGGACCTGAGGGCCCTCGAAGCCGCCCTGACGCCGCAGACCGTCCTGGTCGCCCTCCACCACGTCAACCACGACATCGGGACCATCCAACCCGTGGTCGAAGCAGGTCGGATCTGCGCGAAGGCGGGCATCCCGTTGTACGTGGATTGCGAGGCCAGCGCGGGTTGGCTGCCCATCGACGTTCGCCAGTTTGGTGCTGCCCTGGTGAGCTTTTCACCCCACCGGTTCTACGGCCCCAAGGGCGTGGGTGTGCTGTATCGCAACAAGCGCGCACGCATCGTTTCGATCCTCCATGGCGGCGTACAGGAAGGCGGCCGCCGCGCCGGCACCGAGAACATCCCGGCCATCGTCGGCGCAGGAGTCGCCGCCGAGGTCGCCCTTTCCACCCTGAACGAACGGCGCGCCCACGTCGCCGCCCTGCAGGAACGCCTCTGGAAGGGCCTGAGCACCCGGATTCCGTACATCAAGCTCAACGGCCCGGTCCCGGGCCCCGACCGATCCCCGCTGAACATCAACATCTCGACCGAATTCATCGAGGGCGAAGGCCAGCTCCTGTTGTGCGACATGAACGGCATCGCCGTGGCCTCCGGCTCCTCCTGCGTTTCGAAGTCACTGAAGATTTCGCATGTCCTTTCCGCCATCGGCCTGGACCACGCCCTCGCGCAGGGCAACCTGATCCTCACCCTGGGCAAGGACAACACGGCCGAAGACATGGACTACACGGTCGAGACCTTCGTTCGGATCGTGGAGAAGCTCCGCGGCATGTCGCCAATGTGGGACGAGTTTGAGCGTGGCGTCATTGACTCGGTGATCGCGCCCCGCGGCATCGGCAAGTCCTTCAGCGAGCATGCGGCGGCAGTTTCCGGCAAGGCCGCCCACTGAGCCACATCGCACCCTGCCCCCAAATCCGGGGATGCCGCCCGTGAAATGGCAATTTCAGCCAAAGACGGAAGGTTGCGCGATTCGTACCTTGACCCATCATTCGTCCCCATGACGTCCCAGAATCTGTTTGCGGCCATCGCCGCCGTCGGCCTCCTGGCCGGCAACGTCCACGCCCAGGCCCCTGCCGCTGCGGAACTTCGCAAGCAGGCCCTCGAATCGATCACGCCGCTGCCGGACAAGATGCCGGGCAGCGAGAACGACACCAAGGCGCTCGTGGCACTTGGCAAGAAGCTCTATTTCGAAAAGCGCCTTTCGGCCAACAACAGCCAATCCTGCAACAGCTGCCATCAGGTCGATGGCGGCAAGGCCGGTGTCGATCACGAACCGACCTCCCCCGGTGCCTTCGGCAAGCGCGGCGGCCGGAACTCTCCCACCACGCTGAACGCTGGCTTCCACCTCGCCCAGTTCTGGGACGGCCGGGCCGAAACCCTCGCCGACCAGGCCAAGGGTCCGATCCTGAACCCCATCGAGATGGGTATGCCGGCCGATGTGGACGTGATCGCCAAGCTGAACGGGATTTCCAGCTACAAGAAGGCCTTCGCCAAGACCTTCCCCGGCGAGACCAACCCACTGACCTACAACAACCTTGCCAAGGCCATCGCCGCCTTCGAACGAACCCTCATCACGCGTGATCGCTTCGACGATTTCCTGAAGGGCGACGACAAGGCGCTGACCGCGGCGGAGCAGAAGGGCCTGCATGAGTTCATCACCGTAGGCTGCAATACCTGCCACAACGGCCCCGTCCTCGGCGGCAACGGCTACCGCAAGGTCGGAGCCGTCAATCCGTACCCGAACACGGCGGACAAGGGTCGGATCGAGGTCACCAAGGAAGAGGAGGATCTGTACGTGTTCAAGGTTCCCTCATTGCGCAACATCGCCCTCACCGCCCCCTACTTCCATGACGGCGC
>JBIKWS010000012.1:0-16198 GCA_044356195.1 Cyanophyceae cyanobacterium | reverse complement strand
TTGACGGCCCCCTCCACCATTGGGGCCCGGGCGATGGAAGCGGCGATGTCACCAATGTACGTGAACGAACGGGTCTGCATGCCATCCCCAAGGATGCTCATGGGTTCGCCACGGAGGCACTGATTCAGGAAGATTCCGACGACATTGCGGTAGCGATCGCCGATGTGCTGGCGTTCGCCATAGACATTGTGCGGCCTGAAGATGGTGTGGCGGAGTCCGAAAACCGTGGCGGCGGACGCCAGATCCAGTTCGACGGCGTACTTTGCCACACCATAGGGATCTTCTGGATGGGGTGTCGTTTCCTCGGTCAGCGGCAGTTGGCCGGCCCCATAGACGGCGATGGAGCTGGCGAAGACAAAATGACGGACCCGGTGATGGATCGAGGCGTTGATCAGGCGAGCGGAGCCGACCAGATTCGTCTCGTAATTGAAGCAGCGCAGGTGATGGGACAGACCTTCGGCGGCATAGGCTGCAAAGTGGTAGACGTAATCGAACGGGCCATGGTCGCGCCAGACGCTTTCCAGGAACGACGGATCCCGGATGTCCCCGACACAAGCCGGTATCGTGGCTGCAAGGTTTCTTCGGAATCCACCGGAGAGGTTATCGAGGCCAACAACCTCCATGCCCAGGGCTGAGCATGCATCGGCAACATGGGAACCGATGAAGCCTGCTGCTCCGGTGATGAGGGCTCGCGGTGAACTCATGGGATTACGCTGTCAGACACGCCGGGCAACTCTGCGCAAAGCCGCGCCTTGAAAACAAACTGGAAACCGAACAACCCGGGACAAGCCTTGCAGGCGAGGCGATCGATCCCTCCGCGGAGTGGGCCGGTCCACCGGCTGCCCGGAAATCCACCGTCGGCGGTTTGAGCCACCACCGCCCAGCCGGTGTCTGTCAGCAGCGCACCTGCGGTTGTCCAGTCGAAGAACCGGAGGTGGGTGGAATCCATGATCCCTCCATCCGTGTAGCGGAACTGTCCGCGCAACAGGGCCAGTCGCTGTCGCCAGAAGAGGACATTGGGGAGCGCAACGACAAGCCAAGCGCCGGGTTTGGCAGCCCGGCGGAGCTTCCTCAGGAGGTTCCAAGGATCGGCCAGGTGCTCGAGAACATGACTGGCAACGATCCCGTCGTAACCGTCGTCCGGATCGGGTTGCCAGTGATCGAGATCGGCTTCGATGACCCGGTCGAGGCAACCACGGGCGAGGGAGGCCTCCGGGCCGTGGATGGTCACCCCCGTCACGGAACGAACCCCCTTGGATTTCAGCCAGACGCCAAACGAGCCATCGCCGCAACCCAGATCCAGGATGGATCCGGTGAATGCGGGGACGGATTCCGCAACCGCTCGATTGACCCCACCGTAAACCTGGCGATCCATGGATGGTATTGACGGGAAGTTGCGATCCTCCGACTCAGGTCGCCGCTGCCACCAGGGATTCAAGCCGGTGGGCGATGCTTTCGAGCAGGGGCAGGTCGGAGTCCGGGCGTCGAGGATTGTGAGGGTGAGGTTCGGAGGTGGGGATCAGTCCACGAAGATGCAGGAACTGGGCGCAACTGTGTTTGTAGGCTGGCACGGACGGCCTGAAGGCGAGCATTCCCAGGTATTGGAGCCAGTCGTTCAATTCGTGGAATCTGGAATCACCCGCTTCCCACATCCGGTCGCGCACCGCGAAGGCTTCCACGTGAAAGGCCGACAGCCCCAGAAGATAGTCGCTGCCCCACATCACCATATCGATCGCAAGGTCGTTACCGGTATAAACCTTGAAATCGGGGCGATTTCGGTCGCGCGCCATCAACCGTTCCCATTCCAGTTCACGGGAGAGGGAAGAGTGCTTCGCGCCCTTCAATTCGGGAATCTCCAGCAGGCGCTGAAAGGTATCGAGTTCCCAGATGCGGCCAAACGGCACAAACATCTGCCCGAGTTCAAACCCGAGGAATTCATCGCATTCCTCCGCAACCGCACGAAAGACGTTGACCAGGGCGGCTTCCGACATCGGCTGCGTCGCGGAACAGGGGAAAAGGATTGGGATGCCGCCGGCGCAGGCAATCGCTCCGCACTCCCGGCGGTACAGACGGGCGGGATCACCATCCAACCCCTCGATGAAGGCCCCCGCCACGAAGCGCCGGCCACGGGCAAGACTGCCGACGAGTCCGAGGATTTCCGCGCGTGCTCCGGGCGTCAGGAGATTGGTATACCCCGTATCCATGTTCACGGCCGGGGTCAGTCCCGCCTTCCACGTGCGCTCCACGAGACCCGCATAGGAAGTCAGGTCGGGCTTCAGGTCATGTCCGAAAGGCAGGAGGACCGCGGATATTCCCTCGATCTTGCGCCGGCTCTGGATGTTGGGAGGAGTCATGGTTGGATTCAAACGGCGTTGATCAGGCCAAGTTTCGGACGAAGTACCAAATCCCGGCACCGATCAGGACCAAGATCAAAAGTGTGAGAAGCAGCTTGAAGACCAGCTTTGCGGCCTGCCACGCCAATGCGATCAGCGCAATCCCCGCAACGATGGCAAGCACCAGCATCCCGGTGAGACGCCAGTCGATCTGCTGCATGACGTCGGCGGTGGAAGTTCAAGAATGGACGCTCGTCCGGCTCGTCTGTTGTGTACGCAGCAGATCCGCGCCATGGCGCAGCATCCGCTCCGTGACTTCCCAGCCGAGGCAGGCATCGGTGATGCTCACGCCATACTTGAGGTTGGAGGGATCGGTGAGTGGCTGACTTCCTTCGTGGAGATGGCTTTCGAGCATGACCCCGATGATGGCTGGGTTGCCTTCGAGACGCTGGGCGATGAGGTTTTGCCAGACTTCCTCCTGCTTCGCATGCTGCTTTCCCGAGTTTGCATGGCTGCAATCCACCATCAGCACGGGTGGCAGGCCGGCCTTGGCGAGGTCGGCCGCGGCCTGATGGATTGACGCAGCGTCGTAATTGGTCCGCGCCCTTCCGCCCCGAAGGACAACGTGACCGTCTTCGTTGCCCGTCGTCTGGACGACCGAGACCGCCCCGAGTTCGTCGATTCCAAGGAAGTGGTGCGGGTGCCGGGAGGAAAGCATCGCATCGATCGCGATCTGGAGGGAACCGTCGGTTCCGTTCTTGAACCCCACCGGCATGGACAACCCGCTCGCCATCTCCCGGTGTGTCTGGGATTCCGTTGTCCTCGCCCCGATCGCGGCCCAACTGATCAGGTCGGCAATGTATTGGGGAACGACGGGGTCGAGAAACTCCGATGCGGCAGGCAATCCCAGGTCGTTGATGGCGAGAAGGAGCCTGCGGGCTGTCCGTAGGCCGGTTTCAACATCATAGGACCCATCGATATGGGGATCATTGATGAGACCCTTCCACCCGATCGTAGTGCGCGGCTTCTCGAAATACACACGCATGACGAGTTCGAGTTGATCGGATACCTCGGGCGCGAGTGCGGCGAGCCGTCGTGCGTATTCCATCGCAGCGTGCGGGTCGTGGATGGAGCAGGGGCCGACGACAACAAGCAGGCGCGGATCCTGCCGACGCAGGATGTTTTGCACGGCGACCCGGCCGCGGACAACGGTTGATGCCGCGGTGTCCGTCGTCGGCAGGGCATGCTTGAGCTCGCGGGGCGCCAGCAGCGGGCGATTGGTGATGACCCTCAGGTCACTGATACGTTCCATATCGTTGGGTCACCCTAGCGTGCCGGAACAGCGCGGGGAATGCTGAATCCACGCGCCCGCATCTCGACGGAGCGTGGAAGGAAAAAGGCCATCCCCCGGGGAACGGAGGATGGCCTGAAAGGAGCGGATCCAAGGAGCGGATCCCAATGGCGGGTCAGGAGTTCTTGTCCCATCCGTAGTCCAGCGGCTTGATGGCCCGACCCATGCCATCAGTCACCTTGCGCGTCTTGGGATCGAAGTAGCACATCACACCCAGGCGGTCGGAGGTCTCAGCCAGGGAGATGACCGTCTGGACCTTCACCGCAAGATCGATGCCGGCGTTGGGTTGTTTGTTAGCCCGGATCGATTCGTAGAAGTTCTTGTGGTGGGCGGCGACGCTTTCGCCGGGGAATCCTTCCGAGGTTTGGGGGTCAATCTCCTCGGCGAACGGGCGCTCCGGATTGAGTTGGACCTTGTTCCCGGCCATGTCGAGCGTGGCCATGTGACCGCGGATACGCTCCTGGGTGCCCTGCTCGTTGACCGACGAGGAGGTGATGTGCATCACGTAGCCGGAGGGGAACTCCGCGATCAATTGGATGATCTCTGCGACATCCCGTTCGTACTTCGTCTCCTGGTCGGGCTTGCGGCCTTCCTTGCGCAGGTCGGTCTTGAACGCCTTGCTTCCCACGGCGGCGACGCGGGTGGGGAATTCCGGATTCCCTGTCGCCAGCATGTAAGGATGGAGCTTATGGGGAAAGAGATCGCCGAGCAGGCCTGAGCAGTAGGGGTAGTACTTGCGCCATCGGAAGTAGTGATCGGGATCAAACGAGCGGCGGGCCTTGATCTGCTTGCCGAGCCACAGCTCCCAGTTGATGTCGTTGGGCGTCGCCCAGGGCTGCAGGTTGTAGTTCCATTCACCCCACGGGTTGTTCCGCATGTAGCTGCCTTGCAGCATGGTGATGGGCCCGATCTTTCCGGCGCGGATCCACTCGGCTGCCTTGTGCCACTTCCGGTCGGAGCAGCCCTGCGAGCCAACATTCAGGATCTTTCCGGTCTTCTTCACGGTGTCGTAGAGCTCGAAGGCCTCGCCCAGATACCGCGTCATGGGCTTTTCCACGTACACGTGTTTCCCGGACTCGAGGGCCGCCTTGGAGACTGGTGTGTGCCAATGATCCACCGTGGCGCAGAAGATGACGTCAATATCCTTGCGCTCCATCAGCTTGCGGTAGTCCTCGTAGCCTTGGACATCCGCGTTCGTCTTCTCCTTGATGCGCTTGATGTTGCCCTCAACGCGGTGCTTTGAAACGTCGCACACCGCAGCGAGTGCCACGTTGTTTTCCTGGTAGTGCTCGAGGTTCTGGCCAACGTGGGCACCGCCGCCCTGGCCGCCGACGCCGACGAATCCGAGCACCAGGCGCTCATTGGCACCGGTGACATTCACGGAAGGAGCCTGGTTCTGGCCGTAGACGGGCGTGCGCAGGCTTCCTGCCGCCGCAAGGACCGAAGCGGCCGCAGTAGAGCGCTTGAGGAATTGGCGCCGTGTGGTGTTCACGGTCCCCGAGGATGCATCATGGGTGGACATAGGATTCCTGAAACAGTGTTTTCCGGTGGATGACGTGAGGCTACCCGGCAGTCCTGCCGGGTCAACGCGTGATTCCATCAGGTCGTAGATTTGCGACGGTGCGGCTGGATGCCGGCATTCAGGCGAAAAGCGTTGGCTGTCGGGCATGGATTATGACCGCGACGGTTGGCACGTGGGCCCACAGGCTGCATCCTGTCGGTCAGGAAGGAAGATGGAACGTCTCGCCCGTTCCCTGTTGGCAGGACCTGATTGTGAAACATCGATCGAACGAAGGAGGAGCTGCGGTCACGCGGCGCACAACCTGGGAAGTCAGCCGTCGCGTGGTCCGCTACCTGCGTCCCTACCCGGGGATGGCGGTGGCCACGGTGACCTGCGCTGTCCTCGCTCAATTGGCGGCCTTTGCCTATCCGCGGCTGACGCAGTATGTGATCGACGATGTCCTGGGAAAGGGCAGGGCCGATCGGCTGGGTTGGGCCATTGGTGGATTGTTGGGTGCCTATGTTTTCCGGGACGTGTTCAGCAGTCTTCGCATCCGATTGAACAACGCCTTCGAGCAGGCGGTGATCCTGGACCTCCGGAAACAGGTGTACGCCCATCTCCAGCGGCTTCCGGTCGGGTGGTTCGACCAACGCTCCAGCGGTGACTTGATGACCCGGATCATCGAGGACGTGAACGTGATGGAACGGTTGTTGATCGACGGAACCGAGCAGGGCGTGGTGGCGGTGCTGGGAATCGTCGGTGTTCTGGGATTCCTCTTCTGGATCAATCCCCTGCTCGCCTGGATCGCTGTCATTCCGTTGCCGTTCCTGTTCGGCGGTGCCGTCTGGTACACGGCAACCGCTGGAGACCGGTATCGCGATCGATCCCGCGCCAGCAGTGCCATGAACGCCTTGCTGATGGACAACCTCCAGGGGATCCGGCAGGTGAAGGCCTTCGGTCGGGAGTCCCACGAGGATGGCCGATTCCACGACCGTGCGGACGCGCTCCGATTGGGCACGCTGCGCGTGATGCGAGCGTGGGCCTTGTACAACCCGACGATGTCCTTCATCGCGGCGACTGGGACCGTGTTGGTCCTTTGGGTAGGCGGCCGACAGGTCATCTCGGGTTCCATGACCGCTGGGGAGTTGGTCGGATTCCTCCTGTTTCTTGGGATGCTCTATCAGCCTGTCAGTCAGCTGCACTCCCTGAACCAGATGGCGCAATCAGCGCGGGCGGCCGGCGAACGGGTGTTTGATATCCTCGATGCACCAGCAGAAAGCCAGAGGACCGGGGAAGTGGACTCGACCTGGCGGGCTGCGGGTAAGGTTGAGTTCCAGGACGTCTTCTCGTCCTACGGGGCTGACCGGATGGTGCTGAAGGGAATCACCTTGCGGGCTAACCCGGGTGAGGTCATTGCCCTGGTGGGACAGACCGGAGCGGGCAAATCCACCCTCGTGAACCTGATTCCCAGATTTTACGAGGCGACCTCTGGCCGGATCCTGATCGATGGAAGGGATGTTCGGGAAATTGCACTGCAGGAGTTACGTCGGCAGATAGCGATCGTCAGCCAGGAGCCGTTTCTTTTCAACGGGTCGCTGCGTGAGAACCTCATGTACGGCAAGCTGGAAGCCACCGCCGCAGAATTGGAGGCCGCGATCCGGGCGGCAGGTTGCGAAGCCTTCATCGGAAGGTTGGCCCAGGGGTTGGACACGCAGGTTGGGGAACGCGGAATTCGACTGAGCGTGGGTGAGAAGCAGCGGATCAGCATTGCGAGAGCGCTGCTGAAGGATGCTCCGATCCTCATTCTCGACGAAGCCACGGCCAGTGTGGACACGGCGACGGAACAGGCGATTCAGGCAGCCTTGGAACGGTTGATGGCGCATCGGACGAGTTTTGTGATTGCCCATCGGCTGAGCACTATCCGGTCGGCAGGTCAGATTCTTGTGATGGAAGGTGGAATCATCAAGGAACAGGGTTGCCATGAAGAACTGGTAAGGCATGATGGCACCTATGCCCGGTTGGTACGGATCCAGGGTTTGGGTGACTACTTGGAAGTTGCTTGAGCACTGGATGATGGAAACGGCGCTACCTTTCCAAAAGAATCACTCTCAATGGGATTTGAGTTTGACACTGATCGGGTGGGTACCTACAAAGCGCGAACAATCCATCAATTGGATCGACCAGGCTGAAGAAGTAACCGCGATTCTCGTATGAAGAAGCTCATCAAGGCAGCCGGCCTCATGGCGGCAGGCGCCGCAATTTCCACCGCCGCCGCACTTGCCGCCGAAAGCGGCTCGCGGATCTATACACTGAGTGCCGGCCTGCGCGGCTTCTACGACGATAACATCTTTACGGGTAACAACAGTGACCCGGCAAATCCCCGTGAGGCTGACAGCGTTGGCTTCGAGTTCACCCCCGGTGTCCGGTTCACGGTGCCGTTGGACAACACGACGATTTCTGCCGGTTACACCTACGGCTTGCGTTATTACGACGATCGCCCGGGTCGTTCCTATGACCAGTTCCATCTGGCCGACGTCGCCTTGAACCACGCGTTCAGCGAGCGCTACAAGGTCAGCCTCTTCGACAGCTTTGCCATCGCACAGGAACCGGAGCAGATCGGTACCCAGAATCAGCCGCTGCGCGCTGAAGGCTCCAACTTGCGCAACACTGCTGGCTTGGATTTCACCGCGGTTCTCGCTCCTCACTGGAGCACCGTCATCGGCTATCGTAACGGATACTACAACTACGATGCCGACCAGTTCGGTGCCTTCCTGGATCGGATGGAGCATCTTCCGTCCATCGGTCTCCGCTACCAGCTGGATCCGAAGACGGTTCTCTCCGGCAATTATCAATACGGCATCAGCGACTACAAGGAGGCTGACTTCCGTGACTCGACCTCCCACTACTTCTTTGCGGGCGTTGACCACTCCTTCACGGCCCGCTTGGTTGGTGCTGTGCGTGTGGGTGCGCAGTTCATCGACTGGACCAATGCTGAACCCGGACAGCGCAGCGACGGTGTGAATCCGTATGCGGATGCCAACCTCACCTACTCCTACTCGGATGGAAGCACCGTCCAGTTGGGTGTTCGCCACGGTCGTAATGCTACTGACCTTCAGGGTGTTCTTGATCAGCAGTTCACGATGGTTTACGGCTCGATCAATCACCAGATCACCGCTCGGTTGCGCGGTTCATTCATTGGACAATTCCAGAATGCCGAGTTCGTGGGTGTTACTGAAAACCAGGGCAACGATGGGGATGCGGAAAACTACCTGTCGCTGGGCGTGACGTTGAACTTCAAGATCAATGCCTATCTGTCTGCTGAGGCTGCATATTACTTTGATCGGTTGAGCTCCGATGTGGTGTTCCGCGAATACGATCGTAACCGCGTATTCGTCGGTGTGCGCGCCACGTACTGAGCCGATTACAGTCAATCGCCGGGAGGCTGGAATCACTTTCAGCCTCCCTTTTTTGTAACGAATGGAAGCGACGCATAACCTCGCCTCGGCAGCATCGTCGACAGACTCGAAGCTGCATTTTCTGGATTACTGGCGGATCATCCGCCTGCGGAAGGCGATCATCCTGACGGTCTTGTTCCTGGTGGTCGCCACCGTCACGGTGGTTACCTCCTTCCTGACTCCGATGTACATGAGTACAGCGGGGATGCGGGTTGAGAAGGACAATCCTGACATCTCGATATTTGGCGGAATGGGGATGCCGCAGCCGCAGTTTGACGCCTATTATTTCAATACCGAGTTCGAGGTCCTGAAGTCGCACGCCATCCTGGATGTGGTCATCACGCGGCTGAAGCTGAACACGCTTTACGCGACGCGTTTGAAGGTTCCTGAGGTTACGGTCCAACAAGCCTACGAAATCCTCTCCCGGAATGTTGAGGTAAAGCAGCGGAAGAACACCTCGATCATCGAGATCAGTGCCTACGATCAGGACAAGATCGTCGCCCGCAATGTCGCGGACATGGTGGCAGAGGTGTACGAGGATTATCGGAGTTCATCCCGTAATCTCCGACAGGTTCGCGGTTTGACGACCCTTTCCAATCAGTTGGCGAACCTTGAGCTCCAACTCGCAGCCGCCCAGAAGGTGGTGGATGACTTCAGGGCCCAAGGTATCGGCACGGCCGATCTCAGCTCTGAGACTTCTCAGATGATCAGTTTGTGGAGCCAGAACATGGTTCGATTGGATGCCGCGAAAACCCAGTTGCGCACGGAAGTGGCAGCACAGGAGCAGATCGTGGCAACCGTTCAGCGGATCAAGGCCACGGAACCGGATCGGTTGCGGTATTTCCTTTCTTCCTCAGCGAGTTTGACGACACCTGAGTTGACCGCGTTGATCGGCAACCTGAACCAGGCTCGACAACGCCAGGAATCGCAATTGACCCAGCTTGGGCCGGAACACCCGGATGTCCGGACCACGAAGCGGATGCTCAACGTCATCAATGAGCAGATCGACAACGAGGTCATTGGGATCACGAGCAGTCTGGAGAGCAAGTTGGCTGGCAACCGCAAGCAGGTGGAAGCGCTGGAGAAGGATCTGGCGGAGGTTCAGTCAAAACTGGCGGCGGACACTGCCAAGTCGGCGCCTTATATCCGCGCGAAACAGCAGTTGGAAGCAACACAGCGGACCCGCTCCGCGATGCAGATGGAGTACAACCAACAGCTGATCAACGGCGAGATGTCGCGTGAGTCGTCTGTTCTCATCATCGATCACGCATTGCCGGGAATGAAGCCGGTGAAGCCGAACAAGCCCCTTTTCATTGCTGCAGGTGGTGTTGCAGGCCTCCTGCTTGGATTCCTCCTGGCGTTCTTCATCGAGTATCTCGATACGAGCGTGAAGACGATCGACGACGTGGAGCAGGCGTTGGGAGCTCCCGTGTTGGGCGTCATTCCCCAGAACGTGGGTGCCTTGATCAAGGAGGGACCGGATAGCCCGCACGCCGAAGCCTATCGCGTGCTGCGGACGAACATCCTTTTCTCGCGAACCGATCCGGATCAACGGACCATGACGGTTGTTTCTGGCGGCGCGGGTGAGGGTAAGTCCACGACGATCTTCAATCTGGCAACGATCTTTGCCCAGCAGGGTAGCCGGGTGCTGATTGTCGACTCAGATCTTCGGCGTCCCAGCCTGCACAAGATCCTGAATGTCGCGAACACGATCGGGCTTACCAATTACCTGCTTCGTCAAATGAAGCTGGAGGAAGTTGTTCAGACGACTCCTCAGGCGGGATTGGACTTCCTGCCTTCCGGCAAGTTGCCCAGCAGTTCCGTTGGCATCCTGAACTCTCAGCAGATGAAGGAGTTCATTGAAGAAGTCCGAGCCCGATACGACTTCGTGTTCTTTGATTCACCGCCGATCATGGGCGTTTCCGATGCGTCCATCCTGGCGAGTGAAGTGGACATGGCGATCCTTGTGGTCCAGTACCGCAAGTATCCGCAGCAAATGACGCTTCGTGCGAAGCAGATGGTTGAGAAGATTGGTGGTCCTGGTTGTCTGTTGGGTGTGGTGTTGAACAACATCAACATTTCGCAGGACAGCTACTACTACTACTACAGCGGTTACTACTACGACTACTACTCGAAGAACGAGGACTCGAAGCCCGAGAGCGAGAAGTCCGGCAAGAAGCGGAAGAAGACCGAGAGCGGTTCGACGGGGTCCGAGGATACCGAGGTCAAGTCGAAGTACTAGTTGGAGGAAGACTGAACAGGAGAGCTCACGATGAGAGGTTTGATGACGAAATTCTGGTTTTTCGGGTCCTTGCTGGTCCTTTTGTTAGGGGCCGGATGTTCGACGACCGGTGGTGGCTCGGCGACAAACGGTGCCGCACAAAAGCCGGTTGAGACAACGAGGGATGGGAACGATTGGCTGAATGTGGGGGACAAAGTCCGGGTTGTGCTGGATATCCCGGTAGCCCCCCCGCCGCCAACGGAGATGCAGATCCCTGAGAATGGGGAATTGACCCTGCATCTTGCTGAGAAGTTCATCTTCAAGGACAAGAAGCGGAATGTGTTGGAGCAGGAGATCCGGGATCGCTACGTGGAGAAGGGGTACTTCAAGATCATCAATGTGACCATCGAGGTCCTGCCGCGTCCAATTACCGTTGGTGGCGGTGTTCGCGCGCCTCGGGATTATGCCCACCAAGGACAGTTGACCGTGTTGAAGACCATCGACATGGCCGGTGGATTTACAGAATACGCGAACAAGCGGAAGGTGAAGATCATCCGCGGTGGACGGACGATCCTCGTGAATTGCAAGAAGGCCCTCGAAGACCCAGGCAAGTACGATGTCGCGGTCTTTCCCGGCGATACGATTCACGTGCCGGAGAGCCCATTCTGATGTCACCCCACGGCATGGCCGTGGGTTTTTTGTTTCCGTCCCCTGAATCCAACAGCGGATGATCGATCTCTTGATCCTGAGTGGTCCGGATTCGGGCCGTCGTCTTTCGGTGGCATCGATGCCCTGCCGATTTGGGAAGTCCGTAGGGGTGGATGCTTCCTTCAGGGGGGCGGGTGTTTGGGATGAGCACTTCGAAGTAGTGCTGGACGAGGCTGGCACGCCGGTTGTTCGGGTTCTGGGCGAGGCGAGGATCTGCGTTGATGCCCATCCGATACGGGATGTGAAGGTCCGTGACGGATTGATCCTTGAGGTTGGCGGGGTGCGCGTCCAATTGGGGATTCAACCCGCGAGACATGGGAGCTTGGTTTGGAGGGAAGCCTTTTTTTGGTGCACGTTTGGCTCATTGCTGTGCGTGCAGGCTTGGGCGATGTGGTGGGTCGGTCGCTAGGCCTCGCGGGCGGAGGGCGTTCAGGAAGGCAAGATGGGCTTGCCAAGTTCTTCGAGTGATCGGTTGATCACACTCAGCCACTCTCGGCTCAATACCTCATAGGAACATGTTCGTGCTGCGATTTCTGGAAGGGATTTTCGAAGCGCCAGCATTTCTGGTTTGGCCAAGACTTCCCGAATGCGGCTCGCCAGCCGTGCAGGATAGTCAGGATCCACCTCGCCGTTGAAAGGAATCACCATTTCGGGCGGCAGGAGGAGTTCTGCTTCCCCAACCTTGCTGGCGAGAATGAAACACCCCGCCGCCATGTATTCGGGGACTTTACCGGTGGTGCGCACCTGTCCTGGAAGATTGTTGGTTTGGGTCGACAGGGCGACGTCCAGCAGGCGCATGTAGGCTGGAACTTCCGAATAGGGAATCCTTCCGGTGAAGGTGATGAGGTTTCCGACGCCGAGGCGGTTTGCTTCTGCCTCGAGCCAGGCTCGTCCGTTTCCGTCCCCGATGATCACCACGGCGATAGGCAGATCGGTCAACGATGGCAGGGCTCGAATCAGGTCCCAGCCGTAGCAGATCTGCAGCCGCGGGCTCCAGACCAGCGATCCCATCAAGCCAATCACCAGCTTTCCTTGGAGTCCCAGTTTTGAGCGGAGTTCGGAGAGACGTTCCGCCGGAACATGTTGCTGGCTGGCGTATCCATCACGCACCAGAGCTGCGGGGAACTCTCTTTGTTCGAGATACTCTTTGTGGCGGGTTCCCCGGACCACGATGCGGTGGGCGCGACGCCAGGCAAGTTGCTCCACGGTCCAGAGAATGGGCAGTCGCCAACCTGCGCCGATGCCGGAGCGGCGGGCCATCTCGAAGATGACATCGCCTGTGTCGAGGATGTAGGGGATGCCTCGAAACACCTGGTTCCAAGCGGCTATTGGAGCGCCGGGCATGGCGGTGTTCAGGACGTAGATCAAATCGGGACGATTTGTCCGGATATCTCGTGACCAAGAGGACCACGTTTCGCGTTTGTCCTTTGATCGAAAGAGGAAATGGAGGGCGTTGGATGGAACCCTCTGGCTGAGACCGCGGAGGCGGACTGCCTCGATGCTGTCAGGGCCCCCGTGCACCAGAAATGTGACGGTGGGGCGGTTCATCTGGCGTTGGAGCGGTGGGCCAGAACGGACTCGAAGATCTTGAAGACTTCTTCGGCGTTCTTGTCCCACGAGGTATTGAGGATGGTTTTCCTGGCGTCGATGCCGAACTGGGAGGCGAGGGTTGGATCCCTTTCCAGAACCTGAACCTGACCAAGGATCGAAGATTGGACCGTGGGATCACAGAGCAGGCCGTCCACACCGTGCGTGATCAGTTCTGCGACGCCTGTGGTGGAGCCGATGATGACCGGGAGTCCGGACGCCATAGCCTCGGCTCCAACCATTCCGAAAGGGTCGTAGTCGCTGGGGTAAAGAAAAAGGTCGGCCGCCCGGAATGCCAGTTCGGGATTGGCTTCGTAACCCCAGAACCGGACGCGGTCCAGGA
Source organism: Cyanophyceae cyanobacterium (assembly GCA_044356195.1). Lineage (GTDB taxonomy): Bacteria > Verrucomicrobiota > Verrucomicrobiia > Limisphaerales > UBA9464 > UBA6176. The sequence goes on along the minus strand of JBIKWS010000012.1, from coordinate 2,699 downwards.
CCCCAAGTTGCCGCGCCAGATTCTTGTACGGAGTGGTGTCGGAGCGGGAAACGACGAGCAGGAAGCCTGAGGGAACGTGTTTGAGGCACTCGATGGCCTGACGCAATCCTTTGACTGCCTCGCCCATGAACAGCCAGTGCCAGGAACCCGGCGGAAGGTGGAATCGAGTTTTGAGCTCTGCCTTTTCGGCAGGGGAGGAAGGAGGACGGAATTGTTCGGTATTGGTGCCATGGTGGAGGACCGACACGTCCTTATTCCATCCGTAATCCCGGCGGATCTCATTGGCGAGGCAATGCGAGATTCCAATGAGGTGGGAGGCCCTGCGTTGCCTGTAAAAGAGGCGCTCGATGGGCGACATCAACTGGATGAACCATTTGGAGCGCCGCCGGTGGGTGGCGAGGGATCGTGCCCGCGCCGCATTGCAGATGTGCCCGGTAATGACGTCGGCACTCCAACAGGTGAGGCCTTGAGCGTGGATGATGTCTGGTTTGTCCCGGCGAATGATCCACTCGGCGGCCGGCAGGAAGCTGAAGACGGATGTGACCACGTTCCACCGGCAGGCAGGGATCATTTTCCAACGGACATTCTGGAGCCCCGGGGCGTTGAATGTGTTGGCATACACGGTGAAATCGCACCGGCTGGCCAATCGCTTGGCCAGTTCGACGCCATAGCGTCCCTGTCCGTAATTGGCGTCAAAGTCGTGAACGACGAACGCAACCTTCATGAAGTCAGGATGGGAGTTGTCCCTGCCACAGCTTGCATTGGGCGAGAGGTTGGAGGACGTGCCGTGTGAGAGGCAATGCTGCCGTTCCGAAAGACGCCGCTGAAGTGGAGCAGGGCCTGTTGACTTTCGCGGATGCGACAGAATCAAGGCTGGGGCTTGAGTGGACGCCATGAGAGGCGTAGAAATCGGGGCACACGCTCACGTTATGTCTCCGAATCGATCATCGTACCTCGCCCAGCAGACTCTCGGCATCATCATGGGAGGAGGCCAGGGGACGCGCCTTTTTCCGCTGACCCGTGAACGTTCAAAGCCGGCAACCCCGCTTGCCGGCAAGTATCGGTTGGTGGATATCCCCATCTCCAACTGCATCAATTCCGGCGTCACACGGATGTACCTGCTGACGCAGTTCAATTCAGCGTCACTGCATCGTCACATCTCCCAGAGCTTCAAGTTCGATCACTTCAACGGTGGTTTCGTCGAGATTCTGGCAGCGGAGCAGACCTTCTCGAACACATCGTGGTATCAGGGAACCGCGGACGCGGTCCGGAAAAACCTGGTGCACTTCCGGAACAATGATTTTGCGTACGCGCTGATCCTGTCGGGGGATCAGCTGTACCAGATGGACTTTAGCGATATCGTGAGGGCGCATGTCGAGAAGTCGGCGGATCTCACCATCGCGACCCTGCCGGTTCCGGCCAAGGAGGCGACTTCACTGGGGATCCTGCAGATGAACGGGGAAAACCGGATCACCCGGTTTGTGGAAAAACCCAAGGACCCAGCGGTGCTGGATTCCCTTCAATTGGACCGCGCGCAATACGGCCCGCTTGGAATCACGAATTCGGAGGATCTCTATCTGGCGTCGATGGGGATCTATGTCTTCAACCGGGAGGTGCTGTTTGAGTTGTTGAACAACAACCTCACGGATTTCGGGAAGCACATCATCCCCGGCGCGATCAGCAGCCACCGGGTGTTTTCCTACGTTTTTCAGGGGTACTGGGAGGACATTGGAACGATCCGCAGCTTCTTTGAGGCGAATCTGGATCAGGCGGCAGACCAGCCGAAGTTCAATTTCTTCACCCCTCCGGTGTTCACGCGTCCCCGCTTCCTGCCTGCGTCGAAGCTGAATGGGGCTGCCATTGACCATGCGGTGGTTGCTGATGGTTGCATCATCAACAATGCACGGGTCCAACATTCGGTCATCGGGGTCCGATCGATGCTGCAGGAAGGATGCTCGCTGAACCGCGTGGTCATGATGGGGGCGGATTACTTTGACACTCCTTCGCGGCAATCGAGGCCGGAGAATCTTGGGATCCCGGTTGGCGTGGGCCGTGGCACCCGGATCGAGAATGCGATCATCGACAAGAACGCCCGGATTGGGGAGGGGTGTGTGCTTTCTCCCGCGGGTAAGGGCGAGAATGTTGATCATCCGCTCTACTACATTCGGGACGGGATCCTGATCGTTCCGAAGAACGGTGTCATCCCGCCCGGGACGATCGCCTGACCTTGGAACGGCTTTGGGCTGTCCTTTTCCGATCCTGCCCGGTTCCATCCCACCTGACCGATGCGCGCTCATTTCTGCAAGATGCCCCGTTTCACAATTGGCAAGTGCGGCTGGATCCACGCTGTCTGCCTCTCAGTCCTCGTGAACGGATCGCTGGTGGGGGCACCGGTGATCACCCGGCAGCCAGCAGCCGTGTCGGCTTATGAAACGCAGACGGCGACCTTCACTGTGGCTGGTTCGGGAGAGGGAGGACTGCGCTATCAATGGCGTTTGGGGGGCAACGATATCGCCTCGGCTACGAATTCGACCTTGGTCCTGACCAATCTGGTTTCCACCCAGGGAGGGACTTATTCGGTGGCCCTCACGGATTCCGCCGGTTCGACCGCCAGCGACGGGGCGTTGCTGACGGTGCTCCCTCGGCCTTATCCGACGCTGAGGTTCGGCACGTTTGTACCTGGGAACGCTCCTGAGGTT